>CAZPVF010000095.1:0-1549 GCA_964589955.1 Candidatus Woesearchaeota archaeon | reverse complement strand
CTGGTGCTTTGCATTTAAGAACCCTGCAAACATTAAATGATTTAAGTTCTGATCAGTCAAATACTGTTGTTTTGGGTGTTCCTCTAGAAATATTGAGAGCTTTTGAAGGACAATCTGGCAGTAAGCCTAGAAAGAGAAAAAAATAATTTTTCTACATAAATTTTAATAAATAGCTTATTTCTTATGAACTTATGGAAGAAGAAAAGCAGTATGTTCCTGATAGAAAGAGAATAGAGGAGTATGGGTTAAAAAGAACTAATTTTGAAGTTTTTCAGATAGGTAGATCTGATGGTAAGATAACTAGGTTGGCTTGTGAAGTTGAAGGAAGACTTGATTTTAAGAGGCTTAATTTTGATGAAAAGAGTATAGAAAGAATTCCAAAGGAACTTGCAGATAAGTTAGCTGTTGGATATAAATTTAAGGCTAAGGTTAATTTGTATGGTCCAATTAATGATATTCATGTTTTTGATTATGAAATTATAGAAAATAATTAGTGTTTTTTATACCTTCCCCTTTTTTCAACTTCTTTTAAACGTTCTAGAACTTTTTTTGATTCTATTTTATTAATTGATTTATATCCAAATTCAATTGCTTTCCAGAGTTTTTTATAATCTTGATAGTGTTTTGCTTCAAGTGCTTGTTTTAATAAATGAAGATCTACTGCTTTATCTTCTAATTTGTGTGAGATAAATCCAAGTCCAAAATCAATGAAAAATATTTTGTCTTTTTTTAAAATTATATTACTTGTTGTTAGGTCTCCGTGAATTATTGAGTTATTATGTAGTTTAGCAATATTTTTGCCTATTTTTTTTGCTATTTCTATTTTGTTTTGTAGATTATTTAGATAATCTGAGAGTTTTTTTCCTTTAATAAAAGGAATTTTTATTTTTGTAAATTCTGGAATAAAAAAAGGTTTTGGGCAATTAATTACTTCTGAAGCTTTTATTAAGAGTTTTGTTTCAGACTTTGTTCTAGATTTTCTTATTTTATTGTCTAATTCTGGAATTCTGTAGGATTTTTTTATTCTGTTTTTAATTATAAAATTCTTTTTTTCATTTAGAATTATTTTTGCTTCTGCGCCTTGAGATAGAATTTTCATAAGTATGTTAATTACATTAGATTTAAAAGGATTATTGATGATGAGATTTTATGTCAAAAAGGATAGATTTATCAAATGTAGGAAAATTAATTCATACTAGTGAGTATTTACACACTTTTGAGAAGGATCAGATTTTGTTGTATTCAAGTGTTATTGATGGTAATTTGCATGTAAATAATGCAGGTTATGCAGCGTTGGCAGAAGAAATTAGAAGAAATAAATTTTTACCTAAATATGACTTAAGTGATGAAATATTAAATGAAATGGGATGGCAACAAATTAGGCAGTTTGGACAGGCTGAATTTAGAGCAGGTCTTTCTCCACAAGAGCCAACAAAAGTAAAACTTTTTCTTTATGATACAGGTAAATTATGGTTTCATATGCTTTATGATTTTTATAATCAAGTTGGGACACTTACTGCGAGAATTTTAACTGATGATTTTTGGAAGA
>CAZPVF010000094.1:0-1680 GCA_964589955.1 Candidatus Woesearchaeota archaeon | reverse complement strand
CGCTCTCAATTAGTTTAATATACATATATCTTCCTTGCTCATCACATGTTGCAGATTCGTCTCTAATAACATTTATTCCTACCCCTTCAAAAAATCTTGCCATATTTGTTATACCTACAATTCCCATACCATCACAGTTAAATGATTCATTGCCACTTGCTAAAACTAGATTTGTCATTAAACTAAGTTCTCCATTAAATGGGATTTCTTTTTGTAAGTCTCTGGGATCATTTCTAATATAAAGACTAAATGGAATGTTTTTAAGTGCTCCAGTAATTGAGTCTACACTCTTTGTAATTGTTACTGTGGTCTTATATGGTGCTATTTCATCAACTATTTGAAAGTCAACTCCTCTATACTCAAATGTTGTCTCTTTTGGGCCATCTTTAGATATTGAAAATGTAATAAAAAATACAATCAGTGCAGCAATAATTACTACAACAACTCCTAAAATTATGTTATTCTTTTTCTCTCTTTCTTTTACTTTTTCAGTAATTTCTTTTACTTCACTCTCATTTATTTCTGTTTTTTGTTTTTTCATTCTTATTCTCTTATTCCTAAGGTTTTAAATAAAAACTCATCAGTTGCTTTAATTAGCTCATTTTTAGGCCCCTTAATAAAGACACAATTATCTATCGAATACACATCAAATTCTATAGCCTCTTCAATTATTAAAAAGTTGTCCTCGCATGTCTTAAGTGGAAGTTCATCACTGCAATTAATTGCTGCAGCAGTGTCTAGTGTATTATTTCCTAAATCTAAACATGCATACTGTCTTCTTAATATAAAATTATCTAAGTTTCTGTATAATTCTAACTCTGATTCTTGGCTTTCTGAATAAATATAAAGAGGTTTTCCTGAATATGAATTAAGAAGAGGAACAACAGAGTTTGAAGCATTAACCTCATTAGGATTATTTCTAAAATAAAAGTCTGCATTTCCTATTTTTAATAACCAGTATCCAGAGTTATCTGCAGTAAAAGTATACCCATTATACTCTACTTTTGTTGAATCTGTATTTGGATCTTCTTGGGTCTGAAACCCATACCCTAAAACACTAATAAGCATAACAAAAACTAAAATTAAACCAATAATTAGTTGATTTCTCTTTCTTCTTTTTTCTTCAGTACCTCTTGATTCTAGTTTTCTCATTTAAATATTTCTCTATTTTAGTATAAAAAGATTTCTCTATTAGAGCATAAGCTAAATTGTGTAAAAAAATAAAGAATAAGAAAATAAAAAATAAATTTATGTTTATTCAGCTGTACCTTCTACTACTAAATCAGCACTTGTTGAGCTTGTACCTTTATACGCTTTTGTTGTGTCAACAGTTTGTGTCATCAAATACTTTGCAGCATTAACTGTGTCTTCCTTGTTATATCCAGCAACAAGTAGAGCAATTCCTGAAGTAAGTGTTTGATCGCCTGCAGCGTATCCCTTAATTAAGAATTGTCCTGGTCCAACATCAGTATTGTCTTGCCACTCAGTTCCACAATAGTTACCTCCTACTAAGCTAGCAGCAGCTGTGTTAATACAACTTCCACCAACAATAAGTAGATTCTTTGTGTTGTATGATGCAACTTCACTGTCTGCAATAACAATACCATCATAAGGTGATACTGGTGTACCTGGTCCTTCTCCTGGTGTAACTGTTACTTCTGGCGCAGTTAAGAATAGCTC
>CAZPVF010000093.1:0-1714 GCA_964589955.1 Candidatus Woesearchaeota archaeon | reverse complement strand
CAAGATTGACATCACTAAGACGCCACGACATTTATGTCGTGGAGAATGTCACAAAAGGACTTTTTTATGTATTTTTATGAATTTATTAAATAAATTAGGAATAACAAAGAAAGGAGTAAAAGGACATTTTGTAGAAGGACTAACAGCATTTAGTTTTTCACTTCCAATAAGAGTTCCTATTGAATTGTTAGCAGGAGGTCTAGAAGCTCCAGAGTTCTGGAAATCTAGATTGTTTGGTCTTATTACTTCTCTGACTATAGCACCAATTTTAATTAAAATTGGATATAAATGGTCTGAATATGTATGGAAAGTAGATGGAGATAGCTCTTATTTAAAAAAAGCAGGTGCTGCACTAACTTTTGCTATTCCTCTTGCAACAACAACATATTCACTAGTTTTAAATCAATCTGGTGCAGATTTAGGTGAGATTATTAGAACTGTTCCTACAAATACAGTTCTTTCAAGTGCAGCTACAGCATTTGTTTATTTGCCTTGTTTAGAGTGGATGCATAAAAAATTTGAGACAACTCCTGCGTATTTAGAAAAAATAAAAGATATTTATAATAAATGATAAGCTTTTTAAAGCAAATTCCCCCATAATAAACATGCCATTTAAAATAAATATATCAAGTAAAGACGGAAAAACCTACAAATTAGAGCTGGAAAGTGAAGAGCTTGTAGGTAAAGAGCTAGGTCAAAAAATTAAAGGTAATGAGGTTTTACCAGCACTTGAAGGTTATGAATTAGAGATAACTGGAACAAGTGATAAGGCTGGATTTACTTCAATGGCTGATATTGAAGGTGTAGGTTTAACAAAAAAATTACTTACTTATGGTAAAGGAATGAAAAAAAGACCAAAGCATGAAGGAAAACATAAAAGAGCAAAAAATAGACCAAAAGGATTAAGATTAAGAAAAACAGTTAGAGGAAAAGTAATTTCTGATGATATTGTTCAGATTAATATGAAGATATTAAAAGAGGGAAAAAAATTGATTGCTGATGTTTTTCCAGATCAAAACAAACCAAAGGTTGAGGAGGCTCCTGCTAGTAAAGAGGAAACTAAACCTGAAGGTGAAGCAAAAAAAGAATAAATTAATTCTTAGTTTAAAATGAGATCTATATTAGAAGTTATTAAAGATATAACAGATGTTTACAAACATGTTTCAGGTAAAGATAATAGTGTTGTAGAAAGAACTGTTTATCATAAAATTCCTCTACCAAGATCTGCAAGTGAAACTGTTGAACAATTAAGAGTTCAAGGAGAAAAAATTCAAGCTGAAATACAAAAAGAGTATGAGGCCCAATTCATCTCAAGAACTCCTTGGAGTAGATATATAGCAATTGCAACTTTTGCTACACTCGCTGCAATCACTCTAACTTACCACTTTTTAGCTAAAAATTATGATTCAAATGAAATAAGTAATAAACAAAAAAATGAGATTGTAGAAAAACAACAAAAAATAATAAACAAAACAAATTATGAAAATTCTGGAGAAGATAAAGTTATGGGGCCACTAAGCCTAGAAGAATTAGATAGATTAGATAATTATAATCCTTATGATAAATTTCCAGCCCTAGATTCAATAGAAAATGAACCTTTTTCTAACGAGAGGGTTCATATTTTGCCAAATACTAATAGTAAAACAAAATCTTCATTAAAACCATACGGTCCAGGATTTTGATTAACAACCTTTAAAAAACCTTTATTCTATTC
>CAZPVF010000092.1:0-1762 GCA_964589955.1 Candidatus Woesearchaeota archaeon | reverse complement strand
AAATAGAAGAGTTAGAAAAAATTCTAGGTGACATTAAAGAAGTTCTAAAAATAATAGTAAAAGAAATAAATGAGTTAAAGAGATTATATGGAGACTCTAGAAAAACCCAGGTCTTACAAAGAATTGGAGAGATAAAAGAAAGAGATCTAGTTCAGAAAAAAGATGTTGTAGTAACAATTACAGATAAAGGATACTGTAAAAGAATGGATGTAAAAACATATAGAGAACAAAAAAGAGGCGGCAAAGGAGTTATTGGAAGTAATTTAGCTACTGGAGATTTTGTAAAACAAATTATCACATGCTCAACTCATGATTATTTAATGTTTTTTACAACTAGAGGAAGAGTATTATGGCTTAAAGCGTATGATATACCTTCAGCTGAAAGATATAGCAAAGGTAAAGCAATAGTAAATATGTTAAAATTAAGTAATGAATCTATTACAAATGTAATTTCAGTAAAAAAGTTTGAGGAACACTTATTTATGGCAACTAAAAAAGGTATTGTAAAAAAAATAAATCTAGTACATTTTTCAAAACCAAGAGCATCAGGAATAAAAGCTATTAACTTACCTAATGACGGAACTGATGAACTTATTGGTGTAAGAGTTGTAAAAGAAAAACAAGAAGTAAGTCTAGCTACTAAAAAAGGCAAATCAATAAGATTTAATGAGAGTAATGTAAGGCCTATGGGAAGAGCTTCTTATGGTGTTACTGGAATAAAACTTGATAGCGATGATAATGTAGTAAGTCTAGAAGTACTAGATACTGAAGCAGTAATGACAATTACAAAAAAAGGGTATGGAAAAAGAACTGCTATAAAAGACTATAGAAAGACAGCAAGAGCTGGAAAAGGAGTAATAAACTTAAAAGTAAGTGAGAAGACTGGAGAGGTTGTAAATACAGTATCAGTTAATCCTAAAGACTCAATTATTATTACTACAGCTAAAGGAATTGTAATTAGAACAACTCTTGCAAATATTAGAGTTATGGGAAGAGCTGCTCAAGGTGTAAGAATAGTTAAACTGCAAGTAGGAGATTATGTTACAGATATTGTAAAAGTACATGATAATGGAATAATTGAAAAAAATTAAAAGAGAAGGGTCTAATTACACAAGCAATAAAACAGAATGTTAAATATTTTCAGGCAACTTCACCTAAAAAAATACTAGACTATATTAATTCTAAGAAAGAAAAGTTAATAAAAGAAGAGTATGAGTTTAAGAAGATTTTGCCTGATTTAATACAAAAACAAAAGACTAGAGAAAAGCAGGAAGTAAAAGTATATGTGGGCTATGAGGGGGTCAAGACATTTTATAATGAGATACTTGAAAAACTAGATAAAGGTGATGAGTATTTAGCAATAACTTTTCATGATGAATCTCTTGATAATTCTGCTCTAGAAATATTTTTTAGTAATTTTCACACAAGAAGAGCCAAAGCTAAAATAAAAGCAAAAATCTTAGTTAATGATAAAGATAAGTTAGCAATGAAAAATCTTGATTTTACAAAAACTGGTTTATATGAATTTAAAAAAACCACGCAAAGTTTGCCTGCTGGGCATTGTATTTTTGGTGACACTGTAGCTTTCTTTAATTGGGGAAGTACTCCGAGAGTGTTTGTTATGATTTGTGAGGAAAATGCTATTCAGTACAGAAACTTTTTTTATGATATGTGGAAGAAAGCTAAAATAATTTAAACTAAATCTCCTCTTTTTTTTCTAACAAAATTTCCAATAAATATTCCTACAAAGAAACTAAATACA
>CAZPVF010000091.1:0-1937 GCA_964589955.1 Candidatus Woesearchaeota archaeon | reverse complement strand
TAATTCATCAACAAATCTTTTTGCAGTGTTATTATAATTATTAAATAATTCAACTAAAAATTTCTCATGATCTTCAAGACTGTATACTAATCCTAAAGGATTCTTTGTTGAAGTTGCATTTAAACTATCTTTTACATACTGGGCGTCTATTAAAAAAGTTCTCCAAGTAATTTCATCTTCTCTAGCTCTTTGTAAAAAATCCTTAGCTTGTTTAGTTTGATTTAATTTTAGAGATCTTTGCGAATCCAACTCTTTTAAAACAATTTCTGCTATAGATCCAGAAGCTAAATCAAAATTATATTTCATTCCAGAATCAAGTAGTGAGTGCCTAATTCTTCTTCCACCCATATTGTCTGTATTTCTTCTTACTCCTTTTTTTGAAACTATCTTATCAAATATTCTCCACGCTCTTCTTGCAAAACTCACTGGTATAATAAGTGGTTTTTGTTCATTAACATGTCTATCCCATCCGTATGTTCCTGCATAATATCCTAGTAAATCTCCATTCTCAAATGAAAAACTACCATCATCATTAACCTTTGTTCTAAATTCAAGCGAACAGGTTTTTCTAAAAGGTTCATTAGATGGATGAAGTACACTAAAAATAGCCTTAGATGATAGTGTATTGCTCTTATTGTTAAATTTTAAATAAATGCCTGATCTTTTTGAGTGAACTTTTTGTGATCCGGAGAGTGCAAGTCTTCCTGCACCTTTTTTTCTATTATTTTCAATTTTTTTTATTAGTTCATCCTGGTCCATCTCAGTTAATGCTGCATATTTTCTTGTCTTGATTTCTCTTTCACTTTTGTTGTATATCTTTATTTCGTGATTATCAGGAAAAAATTTAGCTTCTCCCCATACTTTCATTAGAGGATCAACAATTTGCTCAACTCCTTTTTTTGTTATAACGCTAATAAATGAGTGGTCTGCAACTCCGCTATCTTGCGGTGTCTCTCCTTCATCTAAATCTTTCATATCGTCTGCCCAGTAAAATTTTGGATTAAGTCCTAACTCTCTTGCAATCAAATAGTATGCTGCTGCATAACTAAAACATTCAGCATCTTGTTCTATTTCGTGTAGATATGGCCCACAATTTCCTTTTTTTATTGCTTCATCAAATCCATATCTAAGCTCAATAAAATCTCCATTATACAATGCTTTTGCCTGTCTTAGTCTAGATTTATCTCTTCTCTTATACTTGGAAGCAATTTTTCTAGCAAGCTCTACAGACTCTTTAGGAAAATCTAGTTTTGTGTTCATAAATTTTCCAAAATTAATGGGTTTATAAGAATTATTGCTTTAGTGATTTCACAAGAAAATTCTCTTTTTGTATATTATCTCTTCCTGAAGGAGTTGATTTGGCTGACCTTTCTGTTGCAGTATTTATCTGACCTTTTGATAAAGGATACATTCTTTCAATTGTGTATGTTGAATCATATTTTGCTAAATCATCTCCATTAGCTCGTTTTGTAGATTCACTATGGAGATGTTCCCAATCCTTTGCTGACTGAACAGTAAATGATGTGCAAAAAACACTTTCAGCATATTTTGCCTTTACTACATGTGTTGTAGAATACTTAATATTTGTAGGTTCAGGAAGATTAGTAGAAGTAAGATTAAGTTTAGTTAAAAGCCTTGTTTTATCTTTCTCAAAAGCTTCTTCAGCTTTTTGGGGTGTTGGTCCAATTCCTTCAACCTTATATGTTTCACTCATAATAAGTTCATGAATTTTTCCTTTATATACTTTATTGTGCTAAAACACGCCCACGCCGATACCACTATGTTTCTGAGCAAATAAGTGGGACTCAATTATTTATCTTGTCCCTGTCCAGATTACTTGGTTTAAAAAGACCTCGATTATGGGGATAATTTATAATTGGATAAATTAATCCTCTCCAAAAATCTTATAAAACAATATTTCTAATATATTTAATGGA
>CAZPVF010000090.1:0-2050 GCA_964589955.1 Candidatus Woesearchaeota archaeon | reverse complement strand
GTGGTGAAAGAGTTGCTGCTCATTTATTAGAAGAAGCTTTTTCTAAAGTTAGAGATAGAAATGTAGCAATTTTTGTTTCAACTTTTTCTTCACACATAGAAAGATTAACCAATATTGTTGCATTAGCTAAAAAAACAAGAAGAGAAATAGTTTTTTTAGGAAGAAGCTTAAACAAATATGTAACTTGTGCAATGAAAGTGGGACTTTGTCCTTTTCAAAAACATATTAAGTTAATGAAGTATAGAAGACAGATTAATTCTTTTTTGAAAAAAGTTGAAAATAATAGAGGGAAGTACCTAATCGTCTGTACAGGACACCAAGCTGAAGAAAATTCAATGCTTGATAGAATTGTAAAAGGAGACACCCCCTTTCATTTTAGAAAGGGTGACAATATAATTTTTTCTTCAAGTGTTATTCCAACTCCAGTAAATATTTTAGCTAGAGAGAAAATGGATACTAAGTTAAGAAAAATGGGTGTAAAAATTCAGACCGATGTTCACGTTCACGGTCATGGAAGTAGAGAAGATATTAGAGAACAAATTGAAATACTAAAACCAAAACATGTTATTGCTGCACACGGCCCATTAGAGTTAGAAACTCCAATGATTGATGTAGCTAAAGAGTATGGTTATAAATTTGGTGAAACTTCTCATTTAACTACTGACGGTAAGCTTTTGAAGTTAAAGTAATAAAACAATTATTTTTTAAATAACAACGACTTAGTGTTTTCATGGTAAGGGGTGATATAATTGGCGGAATAAAGATTGCTCTTTCTAGAGGACAATCACTACAAGATGCAATGCAGTCATTTTATAATGCAGGATATAAAAAAGAGGAAATTATGGATGCGGCAAGAACCCTAAAAAATCAGGGGTTTGTACCTGAAATTGTTGCTGAAAAACCAAAACTAGGCGATAAAAAGTCTCAAGAGCAAACACAACAAGTTTCTATACCTTCTATTACTCCAAGTGCTCCAAGCCTAAAACCAGTTGCACAAAAACCAAAAACTCCTATACCTGCTACTGCACCTATACCAAAACCTCAAACACCAACCACTACATTAACACATGCTGAGCCACAACTACAAGTAAAAAAAGAACACTTAGGGCTTATTCCTCAACCAACAACAATGCAAACAAAATCACTAACTCCAATTAAGTCTAAACCTGAAGAAAAAAAATCTCAAATTCCTCTTCCACCACCTCCCTTGCAAAGACAAGTACCAAAACAAGTTGTTAGTGCATATGCACAACCTGAAAAAAAAAGAACTGATTTTTTAACAATCCTTTTAGTAGTAATTTTACTCTTACTTGTAGGAGTTTTAATAGGAGTATTTTTCTTTAGAGAAGCTATTGTTGAATTCTTAACAAAAGTTCTAGAATAAAATGGCCACATCAACATCAATATATGAACCAGCTGAAGATTCTTTTTTATTATCAAATGCAATAAAAAAATATTGTAAAATTAGTAAGATTAAAAATGTATTGGAAATAGGTTGTGGGTCTGGGTTTAATCTAAATACTTTAAAAAAATTAAAAGTAAAAAAAATTCTAGGTTGTGATGTTAATCCTAGTGCAATTAAACATTGCAAAAAATTAGGATTTAATTGTGTTAAGTCTGATCTATTTAATAATATAAATGAAAAATTTGACCTGATTATTTTTAATCCCCCATATTTGCCTGAAGATAAAAACGAGCCAAAAGAATCAAGACTTGCAACAACGGGTGGAAAATATGGATCAAGTATTATTAATAAGTTTTTAAAAAATGCAAAAAAACACTTAAACAAAAATGGCAAAATTTTGTTATTAACATCAAGCTTAACAAAGAACATTAATTGGCAAAATTTCAAAAAGAAAAAGTTACTATCTAAAAAACTTTTTTTTGAAGAACTTTGTGTCTGGGAGTTAGTAATCTAAGTAGCTCATCAGTGTTTTATTTTTTACAATTTTTTGTTTATTGGAATTTTTTCTTGTAGGCCTTTAAGGTCTTCTATTTTTAACTAAATAGAAATCTCCATCTTTTAAGATGGGGTGAAGTTTCTCCCGCT
>CAZPVF010000089.1:0-2170 GCA_964589955.1 Candidatus Woesearchaeota archaeon | reverse complement strand
AAATTAAATTTTTCAAAAACAAATTTTTTTCTTCCTTCATCTTTAATTGTCCATGATGTTAAATCACAACTAAAATTACAAATATTTTTTAACACAACTCTCTGATTTTTCACATCTAACTCTTTTAACTCAATACAGTTTGAACATTTGTGAGCAGATTTCTCACAAAGATTAATATTGTCTTTTACACAATCTTGCCACGCACTCTTAAATTCACTATAATATCTATCTTTACCAGACGGAAAATAATAGTTAGCTAGACCAATTCTAACTAAATTTATATTGATATTTATTCCTTGTGCAAAAATATATCTTAATTTTCTACTGTATTTATCTGTATCTTGTTTTCCTTTAGTCATTCTCACAATTTTATATAGTGTTAAATTTTCTAAATACTCTTTAGCTTCACTATAATACTTTTCACCTCTTTCAGGACAGTTAAGTCCTAAGAGTCTTACACTTGTCTCATTTACAACAACAGTATCTCCATCTATTACTCTCTCTACTATCCCTAATTCATAATCAACTAAGAAATTTGTAACAATTTTATCAAGGAGGGAGTAGTTTAGTCCAAATAGAATTAGTATAAGTATTAATAGGAGAAGTTTGTATTTTCTTTTTTCACTTTTTCTTAAGCCCTTATTATTCATTTTTTATGTTTTTCTTAATAACAATAATTAATATAAATAGAAATATAAATAGATTCATATAGTAAAAAGTAGACAAAATATGACCCAAAATTTTATCAAATGAATGAGTATGTACTTTTAGCAGACAAAAACTCTAAAGCGTGGGAGTTTGCAAAAAAGATTCAAACTTATATCCTTGAAACTAAAGAAACTATTGTTCCTTTGCATGAGGTTGTTATTGATAAATTTAGAAACGAAGAAATTAGTATTCATATTCCTGAAAATATGAGAAAAAAAGATGTTTATTTTATCCACGATTCAAATAAAAATCCATCTGATTGGTGGGTAGAGCTTTTACTAGTTAAGGATTTACTTTTATCTTCATCTGCTGAAAGCGTTACATTTGTTATTCCTAACATGCTTTATGCGCGTCAAGATAGAAAAGATAGGCCTCATGTTCCAATTTCAGCAAGAGCCTTAGCTAAATCAATTTCACCAGGATTAAAAAAAATAATAACAATCGATCTTCATGCAGGACAGGTCCAGGGTTTTTTCCCTGAAAATGTTCCTGTGGATAATCTATACAGCTCTCCAGAAGTAATTCGTTATTTAAGAAAATATCACAGAGATAAATTAAACAATTTGGTTGTTGTTGCACCTGATGCTGGAGCAGCAGGTAGAACAAAAGCTTTTTTAAAAAAATTAGAAAAAGCACAGATTGATTCACACCTAAAACAAGATTACACTTTTGCACTTTTATCTAAAGAAAGATCAAAGCCTGGAGAAGTGGGTTCAATGCAACTTATCGGAGATGTTGATGGAAAAAATGTTTTAATTGTTGATGACATAATTGACTCAGGAGGAACACTTTGTTCTGCATCACATTTGTTAAAGGAAAAAGGAGCAAAGACAGTAATGTGTTATGGAACTCACGGAATTTTTACAAAAGGAACAATGGATTTATGTGGCTGTTTTGATGTAGTGATGACATCAAATACACATCACCAGACTGATGAAAGTGTTGAAGTAATTGATGTTGCTCGTCTATTTGCTGAAGCAATTTATAGGGCGCAAGAAGGTTTATCAATATCAAAATTATTTTACTAAAAATGATGGAAAAAAGACCAGACTTTATGGGAACTTGGACTACTCCACTAGGAGAAAGCTATAGATTTTATTTGTTTGAAAAAGAAAAAATAATTCTTGATGGCTTAGGATTAGCAACAGTTTCTGATTTAATAATAACTGATACTAAAGTTAGTTTTACTAAAGAGTATGATCACTCAAGAATTATTAATGTTTCAACACAGCGTGCAATAAGATATCCCATAAAATATGAAGGAGGAGCAATACAAGGGCACACTAATTTTACTTGAGAGTATTTTATACAAGACCCTCTTGATACAAGTAATGAGCCTTCTGGAACATTTTCTTTTGGCGAGTATAACTCTATTGGTGGTAATGATGTAGAAGTAAGTTATTTAATTAAATAGAAATCTCCATCTTTTAAGATGGGGTGAAGTTTCTCCCGCTAATTATTT
>CAZPVF010000088.1:0-2215 GCA_964589955.1 Candidatus Woesearchaeota archaeon | reverse complement strand
TCCACTATTAGATTTATACTGGGACATTGATGAAAAATTACTTTATTTAGCTCAAAAAGGAGTAGAAACATGGAATTGGACTACTGGAAGAAGAAAGGCTGATTTAGCAAGAAGTATGTTTGTTACTGCTGCAGTAGGAGAAACAGTAGGATGTTCACTATCTTTTCCGTTAAGTGGTCTTGTGATAGGAACAATAAATATGTTATATACCCCATTAATATCGAGATCTTTTAAAATAATAGAAAAAATAGAAGATAAAGTAAATGAAAATAATGCTAAACTAGATATGCGAAACTCTATTCCTTTAAGAAAATTATCAAATCTAAGTTTAGGGGCCTCGGCAATAATCTATACTTCACCAACATTAATACATCCTTTTTTTAAAATTTTTGGATCAGATTATCTTGCTGGAGGCTGGCTTATTAGAGGACTAGCAGGATATGTAATGAGAACAGATGATATGCCAAGAAGAAAAAATGTCTTATCAAGAGCAAAAGATAAAATTGTTGATTCATATAATAAAGCAAAAGAAAAAATTCCTGAAAAAGTTCCAGAACCTCTACCAAACCCAAATATGATAGGGGTGAGTCTTGAGAACTATTTGATTCCTAAATTAGCCTAACTCAAAAAAGAAGAAAACTTAAATTATCACCAACAGAATATTCTACTGGCTCTTTACTATGCCTAAAAACTCTTGCGCCATTTTTTCCTAAAAGTTTTGCATTATCTCCTATCACTCTTAGCATTGCACCTTCTCTTAGACCAATAACAGTTACATTGCCTCCAATTCCATTTTTTCCTGCATGAGCGTGATATTCTTTAATTCTAGTTTCATCACTTTCTCTGCCTAAACTTTTATCAGGATCTAAATAGTGTGGTTTAAAATTAAATGGAACTAATCCTAAACCTTTATAATTTGGGCTTGCAAGAGTGTTTCCTCCACCAATAAAAATAGCTTCAGAAGATTCTATAATTTTTTTAGAGTCTCCTTCATGAACGCCTATTATATTATAACCTAGCTCTTTAAACTTTGTTCTTACGTTTTCTGCATAATCATCATTACTTATTCCTCCAGGTCTTGCATAAGAAACAAAAGCAATATTTACAGGAAACATATTTGATCTATTTGTATTATCTAAAACAGATTTTATTTCATTCTCACAGTGATCCAAATATCCTCCAGGAGGAGATGTAGAATTACTTATTAATAACATATTCAGGTTCTTATTCATACTAAACTTGATTAAATGTCTTTTATAAAGATTATTTTTTTCTTAAATATTTTTTTAAAGTAGGGTATCTGTCAAGATCATTCTTTTTATCTTTAGGTTTTGGAAGTTCTGGAGACTCAACTGAATTTCCCCAAGCAGGACAATAATTTTTATACTCACACCAGTCACATAAAACTGACTTATTGTGTGGAAAATCAATTGTAGACTCAATTTCTTTAATCTTTTTTAGTGTTTTACTTTTCAAATCAAATAATTCCTGGTCTGTTTTTTTTATTTCTACTTTTTTATTATGTGCTAAAAAGTGCCAGACTAGTCTTACTCTTTTAGTTTTTCCAAAAAGCTCTTTAACTGCAATTGAGTATAGTGCTAGCTGTCTATCTCTTTGTAATTGCTCTTTAGATGGCATTGAATTAGTTGTTTTATAGTCATGTACTTCATATTCACGTGATTTTATATTATATGCTAGTCTATCAATATATCCCTGAAGTTTATAGTCACCCCTCTCATCTAAACTTATTATTATTCTTTTTTCAACATCAATTGTATTATCATCAAAAGGTTTGTGTTGCATATAGTAGTTAACTAAGAACTCAACTCCTTTATTAAAATAATCTTGAGAGTTTAACTCAGTTTTAACAATTACAAAAGCATCATTATAATCTTTTTCCCACTCAATAGTGTATTTTTCAATAAATTCATCAATTGTTGGAACATACCCTTCTTTTACTTTAATATATAACCATTCTAGAGCATTATGAACACTTGTTCCTAGATGAGCCTCAATTGATTTTTCAACTTCAGGAATTATCTTATCAATATACCTAAACTTAAATTTTAGTGGGCACTGCTCAAATGTGCTAATTTTTGAATGAGAATACATTTTTCCCATTAAGGAAAAAATGCTAAAGAGTTTATAAAATTTTAGAAGAACGGCTTTGGTGAAACCATTATAAAATAAGGTGACCACCTTATCTTAACTAAAA
>CAZPVF010000087.1:0-2594 GCA_964589955.1 Candidatus Woesearchaeota archaeon | reverse complement strand
ATTAGCGGGAGAAACTTCACCCCATCTTAAAAGATGGAGATTTCTATTTAGTTAACTAAAAATAAATATTTTTCTTTTTATGCAAAGTAACTACGTTGACAAGCATCAGGTTGCGACTATTTAAATACTCTTTTTCTTTATCTCTTTATTAAGCCACTTCTGCCATTCTGGAAATACTCTATCACTCATTGGAAGTCCAATTTCTTCTCTAATTTCATCAGAAATCTTGTGAAACTTGTCATTAGCCAAAACATTAAACCCTGCTTCAAGAATTCTTGGGTTATTTACTTTTTTTGCTACATCAACTATTTCCTGCTTCATTTTTGCTCTTAAAGTAATATTATCATAAACAGCATCCCAATTTCCAGCCCACCCTTTAACATTTGCGGCAATTGATTTTATTACTTCACTATCTCCATTAATTAAATCATCACTAGGTTCCATTGTATCCTTTTCAACATTATACTTCATTAAATCAACAAAACCTTTTTCTGCTAGTGGATCTTCTTTCCAGTGTTTTCTCACTTCAGCTATCTGAATTAATCTTCTCCAAGAATGAAGTCCATCAGGAGACTTAACAGGATTAGCTACTGCAATAATATCTGTAGCTTTAAAACTTGTTGCAGGAACACCTAAATCATTTACAACTCTATCAAATACTCCGTAAGGTGATGCACCGTGAATTGTTCCAGCTACAACATTTGCTAGAGCTCCTACTCTCATTGCTTCATAGAGAGCTTTTGCTTCAACTGATCTTACCTCACCTATTATAAGACATGAATCACCAAGTCTCAAACTAGTTCGGATCCCATCATCAGCACTAACTTCAGTTCCTGTTTTTAACAAAGATGATCTAACTTTCATTCTTATTATATCATACTTTAATTTTCTAAGTGACTCAAAAGGAAGCTCAAGTGAGTCCTCAATTACAATTATCCTATATCGAGGAATAATTTCAAGCATTAAACTTCCCAATAAAGAAGTCTTTCCACTAGATCTAGTTCCAGCAACTAGTAGTGTTCTTGACCCATCAATTAAAAAAGAAAGTAGTCCTGCAGCCATAGGATTAAGCATTTTATAAGAAATAAATAGCGGAAGTGTCCAAGGCTCCTCCCTATGTCTTCTTATAGAATAGGATAAACCGTCAGGACTAAGAGGCTGCTGAATTATAGCAATTCTTGCTCTAATATTTCCTACTTCAAGCTGTGTATCTAAAATTGGATTAGCTTCATCAAGAGGCCTACCACTAACCATTCTAAATTTGGCTGCCCAAGAATCAACATCTTCCTGACTAGGCAAAATATTTGTCATACATTCATCATAATCTTGATGTCTAGTAAAAATAGGTGTTTGAGGAATTGGTGCATTAAGTGAAATATCCTGAAGTTTCTTGTCCTGAAGTAAAACTTCAATTATTCCAAAACCAATAGTGTGTCTAACTAAGATAGTTGCAAGTTTATTTAGATCTGAATAATTAATCCTAACTCCCTGTGCCTGAGATAAATCAGTAAGTAAATCCTTAGCTATATTAAAAAAAACCTGTCTAGTCCTAGCAGTATCAGTAAACTCTTCAGCCTTAGGTTGGTGCTCAATTAATACTCTTCGAGCCAAATTTAATAAAACATTATAATCCTCTTTAAGTGAATTTTCAGGCGGAACCACATGATAAATTAATTTTGCTTCATTTTTTTTCTTTAAAATTGTTACAACAGACTCATCAAAACTTTTTTGAGCAATTTTGTACTGATCAACTATTTCACAATCTTCAGGCAAATCTGAAACTAGTCTAGTGAAAGTAAAATTAGGAATAGTATCAGGCTTAAACACCTTATGATATATTTCTCTATTTCCTAATTTATATCCAGATAAATAAGAGCTAGCTGCCTGAACAATTTTTGAATTCTCTAAATAAGCATATATTTTTTCAACAAACCTAACATAACTTTGCTGATCAGCATGACAACCAGGATCAACTGTTTCTAGTAAAGCTCTAGCTCCATATAATATTCTTTTAATTTCTGAATATGCTGCAATTGGATCACGCTTTAATAGAAACAAAAATGAAAATAGATCATTATATCTTTGAGAAAAAAACTGCGGACAATTAAGAACTAATTTATTTTGTGATAAAATTTGTTCCTGTTTTACAAAATAAACATAAATCTGTGCAACTTCAAGTAAATAACTCGTTTCAGTAAAATCATAATTATAATTTTTCTGCTGAACTAAGACAATCCTTGAAACATTTGGATTTTTTATTAAATAATCAACAGTCATCTCCATTACTTCAGGATAATCAGATATACTAGGAACAAAAGGCGCACCTAGATAATTAACATACAAGACATCTTCACCACCTTCTCTTTGCACCTCATAAGAATACAATGGAGTATCACTAGTAAATTGCATATATAATTAAGTAAAAAAGGGTTTAATAATTTTTATGGGCTGATATTAATCAATTTCTTTTTATTTTATAAAGTCCTTTCATCACAACAATTTTAAACTAATATTGTCTTAATAAATGATGGCAGAAGAGGGATATAATTATGATCAGTATTATTCTAATATGTCTACTGCAACTAGGGACATAG
>CAZPVF010000086.1:0-2628 GCA_964589955.1 Candidatus Woesearchaeota archaeon | reverse complement strand
TCATGCGAGGGACAGGATTTGAACCTGCGCAAGCACTAAGCTACTGGATCTTAAGTCCAGCCCGTTTGACCACTCCGGCACCCTCGCAAAGTTTATGGCTACAAAATATTAAACTTTGTTCACAAATTTTTTTACAAATTTTAATGTGCACAATATTATTCTTAAAATTAATCCACTTTTAAAGTTTATTAAACCCTTATAAAAACCTTTAAAAACTCTTTGTATCTTTTTGGTTTTATGAATATAGATAAAGTTGCCACTTTAAAAGGGATAAAACTTTTAGACACAAATATTTTTTTTCTTAGAATTCCTCTTTTTTCAGAAATTTATGAATGTCCAACTTTTGAAGACCTTCCAGTAGAATCTTTTTGTGAAAATATTAATCAAATAAGAAATTGGAAAAATTTTTTAAAAAAAACAGATTTTTATAGTGTTGAAGAAGTAGCTGATGAAATTTCTGTTTCTCGCGCATTAGTTAATGAAGTTATGCTTCATTATTTTAAAACCCATTTTAAATTTAGTAAATTTAGATTAAAAGCAGGTTTGTCTTATATTTCTAAAATAACAGAAGCACATAGGCATAATTGCAGAAGAACAAATAAATATAGGGAAAAAAGAAGAAGTGCTCCTTTTTATGCTTTTCAATTTCAATACGATGCATTAAATCTTTTTGCAAAAGAAACTTTTGATCTTGAAAAAGAAGTGAGAGCAAAAAACATAAAAGGTTTTTTTAATTCTGAAGAACTTCAAAAATACAAGAATTATTTAAGTTATTTTAATTATATTTCCAAAGAAAGAGGGGTGGTAAGAGATTTTTCAAAAAGATACAGCCCACATTTTAAAAATAAATGGCACTGTGATTTTGAAACAGATCAAAAACTAGTGGCGGCAGCTCATACTCTTGCAAATAAAGGGCCTGTAATTCTTGTTTCATCTGATTCTGATTTAGAAAGAATGACTTCTTTTTTTTACTGGACTGATTTAGATAAAGAAAAATTTAAAATAAAATCTCCAAAAAATCCTGTTTTGATTTTTTCAGAAATTAATGAAAATCCAGAATTAATTGATATAAGAGACTTTGACAAATATAATTATTTTAGGTTTTTAAGATTAGAAAAATCAAAATCTTAGTCTTTTTATTTCTTAGATTTTTGAATTTTTACTCCAAGTTCTTCAAGTCTTTTTAAATGCCCCTGGATAAATGTGTCAACAATATGAATTATTTTTAATAACTCATTTCTCTCATTTGACAGCGTATTTAATGCTCCTTTATGATAACCAACTTCTTCATCTTTACTCATTTTTGGAGTCTCTTGTTTTTTTGTTGCCATACCAGATGGTAGTAAAAAGTATTTATAAAACCTTTTTTCCTTTTACCTTTATGGATTTTACATCTTTTTCACCTGGGCATATAGCAATTATTCTTGGAATTTTATTAGTTGTTTTTAGTAAAAAAATATCCTACCTTTATTTAGCAGGAAAATTACAAACATCCGGACATCCTAATTTACCATATTCCAAGAGAGGAATAATCTTTATTGGAATCTTATTAATTTTTTTTTGGTTTTTTGATTCTTTTTTTACTTAGTTAAATTTTATAAACTCTGCCCCCCAAAATTGTTCATGAGAAAAATATTATTTATTGGAATGCCTGGAAGTGGAAAAGGCTCACAAGCTCAATTACTTGTTCCTTTAGGATTTGTTCATATTGCTACTGGAGACATATTAAGAGATGCTTGGAAAAAACAAGACCCACTTTTAATGCCTTATAAAGATAGTGTTGATAAAGGCGAATATCTTCCTGATGAAATTATATTCAAGATGCTTGAAAAGGCAACTAAGAATATTAAAGGTAAAGGATATATTTTAGATGGTGCAGTAAGAACACTTAATCAAGCAAAAGTTGCACTAAAAAAAAATCTTTTTGATGAGGTGGTTTATTTTGAAGTAGCACAAGATGTTATAATAAAAAGACTTGGAAACAGAACAGTCTGTCCAAAATGTGATAAAATATTTGTAGGAAATCCAGGAAAGTGTGATAAGTGTGGTATAGAAGTAATTGTAAGAGAGGATGATAAACCAGAAGCAATAAAAAAAAGATTAAAAATTTACAAAGAAAAAACTGAACCCCTTATTAAATTTTTAAAAAGCAAAGTAAAGTTCTACACAGTTGACGGAACTCCTCCGATTCCTGAAGTTGATAAATCTGTTCTAAAAGTTCTTGGCTTAAAGAAGGAGTAAGTTTTATTAATCAAATTATCTTTTAGTTTTTATGAAAAAATTGGTGACTGACTTACTGGTTAAAGCATTTAAAAAAAAGAAAATAAAAATAACTAGAGAGGAAATTGAGAATCGCATAGAAGTCCCTCCATCTGTTGAGATGGGAGATTACTCTTTTCCGTGTTTTTTCTTAGCTGAGATACTTAAAGATAATCCTCACCAGATAGCGCTTGAATTAAGAGCTAAAATTGGGACAGAAAAATCAACAGATTTTGATGATATAACTACTAATGGTCCTTATATTAATTTTTATTTTGATAGGAAAAATTTAGCAAGAAAAAGTGTCTGGGAAACAATTTCTAAAGGTAAAGATTATGGAAAAAGCAATATTGGCAGAGCACAAAAAAC
>CAZPVF010000085.1:0-2673 GCA_964589955.1 Candidatus Woesearchaeota archaeon | reverse complement strand
AAGAATATGTGAGAAATCAGTCAGAGCATCACGGAAACTCCACACTTTAGTGTGGGGAGGATGTCATAATAATAAAATTAAAAGATAATTGGAAGGCTGTTAAGGGTGGAAAAAATTGTGTTAAATTAAAAAAAGAAAAAGGAACATTTGAGAGGGATTTAAGAAGAGCGCAGATAAAAGGAGCAAAGAAGATTGGCGAATGGCATAAGACTATGAAGGAAAAAAATCCTAAGAAATATTATAATATGCAGTATTCAAAATTCAAAAAAGTTATGGGTTATAAGTATAAAACAAAAAGAGGAGAAAAAGTTAGAAATTGGTTTGAGAGAGATGTTGCAGACTATTTACATAATTTAAAGATAGATTACGAGTATGAACCTTTAGTAAATATTGGAAAAAAATATTTTTACCCAGATTTTTTAATAAATGGCAAAGTTATAATAGAGTGTACTGCTTGGGAAGATGAATATAATGCATACAAACTAAAAGAAAAAATCGCACATTTAGAAAAGAAATATAGTGTTTATGTTTTGATTCCAAAACATTTATATAGATATTATAAAATCTTAGATAAATGTCTAATCGTTGGATTGGATAAATTTGACCCGGTGGCTCAGACTTTTCTATCATGATAAAAAGTGATGAAAGGGAGCAATTGGTTAGAGCGGACGGCTGTTAAAAAGATAACTTGTTTATCTGAAATTTAAAAAAATCGTCTGATTTTTTTATAGAAACCGTCAGGTCGCAGGTTCGAATCCTGCCCGGGTCGTTTTTTTACAATAATTTTTATAAAGGTAATTTTCTTAAGTTTTTTATGAGTATAAAAGATTATTTTTTTAAAGCTCCTTCTCACGGTAAGTTACCTCAAGGTGTGGTTTGGGAGAAGTTTATGAAATATGTGGGTAAAGGATTAGAATTATCTGGAGTCAAGGTTAGTTTCGGAGGAGATGAATTAATTTCTAATGGAAAAGTGATTTTGGTAGGAAATGGAGCAGTTGGGACCAGAGGATATCATTATATATTTAAATGTGTTGATGATTCTGTTTCTGGAAAGTTAGAGCAATCTTTAGATTGGGCTGCAAATAAAATTGCTAAAGAGAAGCCAGGAATTAGAAGTAATTTGAGACATCTTGCGTATAGAATTGGTTTTGTTTAATTATTCCTTATTTCTTAATCCCAAATCAAATTCGGGTTTGGGTTGGTGTTTTTCTAAATAAGCATAAACATTGCCTTGTTTTGATCCTTGAATAAGTGAGATAATTGCGTGTGTTGCAGTTTCTATTAATTCTGGCTCACCAATTATGCCTACAGTATTATCTTTTAATTCAATATGGCATCTTGTTAAATCACTTAGAGTCTTAATAGTTTTGCCTGCTTTACCTATTATTCTTGCTCTAACTCTTTCTAGATCATGCCTTTTAGTATGGTCTTTAATATTAATTGTTTCAAATATTGCATCTCCTTTAGCTAAATCCATTGCAGCTGAATATGGGAAACCAAAATCTAGAGCCATAATTACTTTTTCAGCGTTAAATTCTTTTTCACTCTCTCCTTCAATATATATTTCTTTACCTCTATTAGAAATTTTAACATTTAATTCAGACTCTAGTTTTTTATGATTTTTTATTATTCTAGGAAGCTTTTCAATAAGTAGTTTTATCATTTAAAACTCATCTTTTTGTGTTTTTAAGTGGCCATTTTTTCTTAGCCATGATACCTGGTTTGGTCTATACTTGAATATTACATCTCCTTTGTTTTTATTTAGTTCCCATGGTTCTATTATTACCACATCTCCTGGTCTTAACCAGAGTGCTCTTTTTAGTCTTCCTGGAACTCTGCAGTTACGTGTTTTTCCATCTGTACATGATACCATCATCTTGTTTCCACCGTGTCTTTGTTCAATTGTTCCTATTACTTGCTCATCTCTTGGAAGTCTTACTCTAGTTGGTTTGAATTCCCTATTTGAGTTATTGTTTTTTTCTTCATTAATATCTTTGAAATCTTCAGCCATATTAGATTTAGAAATTGGTGTTTTATAAAATGATTGGTTATATTAGAATCAGTGCGTAAGGAATATCAGCTATTTTTCCAATCGAATCCTTATCGATAATTCCTGCTTTAATAGCTGTGTTTATGGCCTTTTGTCCTACAATATTAAATGTTGCATCTTCTATTGCTAGATCTTTTAGTCTTTGTATTGCACTATCAGGATCAGTTTTTTCTCCTTTGTAAAATAGTTCTTTTATTTCTAGTTGATAATCACCATCTTCGAAGTATTTTCCAATAAGTTCAGCATCACAAAGTGCTACCACATATCTATGTGATTTTGTTATTTTAATATACATTTGATATAATCAATTTTATTCAAAAATCATACAAAAATTAAAAAATATAAAAAATTAAAAGTTTTTCTTTGCTTCTCCAGCTTTGATAGCTTTATCAGCATTGTCTTTTGACATCATAGCACACATTGTAGTGCCACAATCAGGACATTTTCCTTTAGCCATGAATCCACCTTTAGCAGTCTGGTTGATTGCAGCATCTTTCATTTTTTGCCCTTTTTTCTTACATTTCACACAATATGCTGTTACCATATTTTTTATCTCCTTTTAGTTGAATTTTATTAAGATTTTTGTGTTTTTAAAGATATCTCTGTGTAAAAATAGTGTTTTT
>CAZPVF010000084.1:0-2692 GCA_964589955.1 Candidatus Woesearchaeota archaeon | reverse complement strand
CGAACTCGGGTCACTGCCTTTCTTTATTGAAAAAATCTTTTTGAAAGGGCAGCATACTTGGCCTCTGTACTATCGGGGCTTAAGCTAGAAGCTAATTGAAAAAGAAAAAGTTAGTTTAAAAAAGTAACTAAAAAATTAAAAATTGAATTTTTCTCCTAATTCCCCTATTACAGGAATTGTTCTCATCTCACCAGTTAGTGCGTAAATCCAACTTACAGCCCACACAATTACCCAGATGATTTTTAGTATCCATCCTAGAATAGGAATAAATCCAAGTATCCAGATAACAATCCATGCAATAAAGATTACTAGAGACTGTTTTGCATAGAACATTACATACTTGTCATCCTTTTTTGTTAATAGAACGATTAAGAAACCTATGATACTAAAAAAGGTTGCAACAAATGCAAGAGCAACTGAGTCGCTGTTTTTTTTAGCTTTCTGTGGCGACTTTTTCTTTTTTGGCATTTTCACCTCCTTTTTGATATTTGATTTAGGAATCTTGTTTTTTTAAAGGTTTTTATGAGCCTGCACGGATTTGGACCGTGGACCTCTGGCTTTCTTAGGAAAAACTCCTAGTTAATGACTAACCCTAAACGGATCAGTTTCTTATAAGACCAGCGCTCTGACCAGACTGAGCTACAGGCTCTTGATATTATATTTAGGGATAATTATGTTTAAAAACCTTTTTTACACTACTTAATTATGGGAGATGAAGGCGGATTTCCTGTAGGCGGAAGAGAAAATATAGGGTATATTGAGAAATTTTTCTTGTATGGAAATGGAGATTCTGAAGTTGCTAGAGCAGCACAGAATATTATGGATAGATTATATGTTGTGTAATTACAAATCACAAATACACTTTTTTCATTTGTAGATTTTAAAACTAGAAAAGAGAAAAAAAAGAGAATGCATTACAAAAATTAATTGATTTTAGATTTGTTAAAAGAAAATCGAGACATATTTATTCTATTTCAGGGTTGGGAGAAAAGTTTTATGAAGGTAAGTACACAGGCAAAAGACAAAACTAATAATTTTTTCTTTAACAATAATGTTTAAATAGTTACCCTACTCCTATTTTATTATATTTTATAGGGTTAAAAGGGGTCTCAATGGTATATAAGAAATACATTAAAAGGGGCGGAAAAGTGTATGGTCCTTATCTTTATCATAATGTTAAAAAAGATGGTAGGGTAATAACTACTTATCATGGTAAGCACGAGGAAAAAAAGAAAAAAACTGGTTCTGGCTTCTTGAAAAAAGTTGTTAAGACTGATAAAAGATTTTTTTTAGTTGCAGGATTTTTAGCAGTTTTAATTATTGCACTAACAATTAATTTAATGTTTTTGATTAACTTAGCATTTACTGGAAAGGTTAGTGTGAACTTTCAAGAGGTTTATTCGGATGGTGAAAATTTAAATGGTAATTTGAGTTTGGTTTTAAAACACGGTGAGTTCTATCCTGCGCATTCAATAATGATTATAGATAATGTTGGAGAAATTTCTACATACCCACTAATTGATTTAGTTAACCAGGAATTCTCTGAAGGAAATTTTTATATTGAAAATACTGAAATTGTTGGGTACGGTCAAGGTTTTGGGAAGGTAGGACAAAAAGAGATTTATCCTGATGTAACTTTTAGTTATAGAATTATTGATGCAAGTGATGTTCATGGGTCTAAGGATATTATAGTTATTAATGAAACAGGAGATAATGGCATAGATAATATAACAGTTGGTGGTGGAAGTGGGACTAGTGATTCAGAAGATACCATAATTATACCTGATGAAACTCCTGTTAATGATACAGATGAACTTGTAAATGATAGTGATGAACCAGATGAGCCAGATAATGATACTGGTGATAGTGGAGGTATTGGTGATATTGGGGATGGTGGAGATCTTGTTGAAGAGCCAGATATTGATAATGGTGATGAGGGTGTAGAAGAACCAGATATAGTAGAAGATACTGGTACTGGTGATAGTGAAGAAGAGAGTAGCACAGAAACTAGTGAAGATACTACTAGTGAAAGTGGTGATGCTAGTGATACTACAGATTCAAGTAGTGATACTAGTTCAGAATCAACTGATAGTTCAAGTGATTCGGGTTCAGATAGTAGAGATAGTTCAACTAGTAGTGATTCTGGAGGCGATAGTTCTAGTAGTGGAGATAGTGGATCAAGCTCTTCAAGTAGTAGTTCAGATAGTGGTGATTCTAGTGGAGATGGAGGAATTACAGGAGGAGTAATAACTGAGTATGAGAATTTAACTGTAGCAAATACTTCTTATCTAAACCCGTTTGAGTTAGAAATAGAATCTGGTACTGCAATTGAGATAGTTTATACAACACAGCCTGTAGATATTGTTTATGAGAATGGCAAAGTGATTGTAACAACTGATTATAATGAAGTTGAGAATGGATATGGTGAGGATTATTTAACTGAAGAAATAATTGAGGTGCCAATTAGTTTTTCTGAACTTAATTTGGAAGCAAAGAAAGGAAATCTTCTTATAAGTTTTGTTTATGAAAATACTGAAATTATAAGTGTTAATAAGAAAATTAGCATTTTAGAAGACCTTTCTAATAATACGATTGAAAACTTTACTGAAAAAAATATTAGTGAGGTTACAATAAATAAAACAAATATAACAGAAGCTCCTATTAATATAACCAATCTTACAAGGGAGCAAAG
>CAZPVF010000083.1:0-2708 GCA_964589955.1 Candidatus Woesearchaeota archaeon | reverse complement strand
AATTTCTGTACTTGAGCGAATGTAAAAACTTTATAAATAATAAAATCTTATTTACATTTATATAAAAGAGGAAATAAATATAAGTTAATATGGGTGTAATTCGTGGTGGAATACTGGCAGTTGTAAGTGTTTTGTTACTTGTTGCTTTTTTTGGCAGCATGCTTTTTTTAACTATGTCATGGAGTCTTAATTATGATAATGTTAAAATTGAGCTTGGAAATACTATTAAAGAAGGTTTACGTGATCAGTTAGAATTGGATAAATATATTGATGATAGATATGATGAGATGCTTATTTATTGTCAGGAATATTATGATTATGTTGTTGATTATAAGGGTAGAAAAGTTACAGTTCCTTGCTCTATAATTGAGCAGAATAAGTCTCTAGTTTTAGATAATACTGTTGATTCTTATGTTGCTGAAATTTATTTACAACATTATGATTGTTCATTTTGGGATTGTTTTTCCCAAGAGCCAATTCCTTTCTTTTTAGTTAGTGCTAAAGCACAAAATTACTGGTATAGTTTGTTTAATTATTCATTACTAGTTATTGGAGTTTTACTTGTATTGGGCTTTTTATCTGCAGATAAAAAGAGCAACTATTTTATTTTAGTGTCTGCTTTAGTAGTATTAGCATCTTTACCATTTGCAAAAATTGATTGGATAATAGGCCTTACTGGAAAAACTGCACAAGGGCTTTTGAGTGTCTTTTTTAGTAAAGGATATGATGTTTTTATTAGAGGAGTAATATTTGGAGTAATACTTCTTGTAATAGGATTTATATTAAAGCTATTTAGAGTTGGATTTAAAATTTCAACTATTTTTGTAAAGAGTGATGTAGAAAAAGTTGAAGATAAAGTCAAAAAACTTGAAGATAAAGTTGAAGGAAAACCGGTGAAAAAAGAAGATAAAAAACCAACAAAAAAAGTTAATGATAATAAAAAAAAGAAGGTTGTAAAGAGGAAATTAGTTAAAAAGAAAAGGAAATAGATTTTTATACTCTAGTTCTAGAATTAATTTATGGTTAAAAAGAACTGTATTGTTATGTTTTCAGGAGGTCTTGATAGTAGGCTAGTTGTAAAAATAATGCAGAATAAGAAATTTGATATTACAGTTATTTATTTTAGATTACCTTTTAGTAAAGATAATTTAGACGAGGTTAAGAAATTTTTGAAACTACATAAAGTAAAATATAAAATTTTTGATATAACAAAAGGGAAGCTTCTTAAAGAGTATATTGATGCAATAAAAAAAGCCCAACATGGCAGAGGAGCTGGCGTGAATCCTTGTGTAGATTGTAAGATTTTTATGTTTAAGACTGCTAAGAAATTTGCTAAAAAACAAGGAATCAAACATATTGCTAGTGGAGAGGTTGTGGGCCAAAGACCGATGAGTCAGAGAAAAAAACAACTTAAAACAATTGAAGAGGAGGCTGGAATTAAGGACATGATATTAAGGCCTTTAAGTGATGAGTATGGAATATTTGGAAGAAAAAGAGAAAAGCAGATTGAAATTTCTAATAAGTTTGATATAGATTATCCTGATCCTGCTGGAGGATGTCTATTATGTGAAAAAACTTTAATTAAAAAATTTGAGTATTTGTTAAAGCGAGGCATTAATGATATTGAGCTAAAGTTAGTAAATATTGGAAGGCACTTTGTTATTGATGATTGTTGGATAGTTTTAGGGAGAAATGAGTCTGAAAATAAAATAATTGAGAAGTTTAAAAATGCAGTAATTCCTAGCTATATTGGTCCTAGTGCAGTTATATTAGATACATATAAGGCAACAACAATAAAAAAAATTAAAGATTTAATAAAAGCTTATTCAAAAAAAGGCTCACTTAAAGACAGAGCAAAGTTTGATAAGTGGAAATTGTAAGATGTGTAAAATATGTGAGAAAAAGCCAGTATATGAGTTTACTAATGGTAGAAAGGTTTGTAAGAATTGTTTTATTAGGTGGTTTAATAAAAAAGTTCTTTATACAATTAGAAAATTTAAAATGTTTAAAAAGAATGATAAAATTTGCTTTAAGAAGAGTAATGATTTTAGAGGGGTCGTTTTAGAAGAAGTTTTGAAGTTTTATGAAACTAAAGCTCCAGTTGAAGTTGTTAGTGGCAAAAAAAAATTTACAAAAATTGCTCATGCAGCGAGTTCAGATATGAATGCAGTTGCTGGAGTTAACGCAATTATTAATTTTAATATTAATGAAGTAGAATTTTCACTAAAACAGTTAAAACCGGTTGTAGGAAATGTAGTTTTTCCTTTATTTTTGTTTTTAGATAAAGAAATTAAATTATATGCTGATTTAAAGAAATTAAAGTATAAAAAATTAAAATCAGAGAAAAATAAAATAGCTGATTTAATTAATGAGTTAGAAAAAAAACACCCTGAAATAAAACATTCAATTGTTAATAGTCTAATCGAGATTAATTCTTAGATATTTAGTAATTAGTATTTATTCTGATAAATCTAAATTATATAGATCTTCAACTTGTGCTTCAGTTAGGGCTTTATCAAAAATCATTACTTCGTCTATTGTTCCGTCAAAAGCAGATGTTCTGCCAAAATATAGCGCCCCATTATTTCCGATAGTGTATGAGCTAACAGGTTCAACATCACTTTGCAATATACCATTCCTATATAACTTTACGTTTGTTCCATCACTAATTATAAATTTAAGTCCAGTTAAATCTCCATCACCAGAGT
>CAZPVF010000082.1:0-2788 GCA_964589955.1 Candidatus Woesearchaeota archaeon | reverse complement strand
ATGTTTTTAGGGTTTTTGCTTTGTTATTATCTTGGGTTTTACTTAGCAATAAAATATAAAAATAAAGTTCCAATGGGTGAGACACCAATATCTAATGAGATAAAAAAGAAGTAAATTAACGTTTATGTTGGACGCAATTGAAAAAATGTTTAAATGGTTTAAGAAAAATAAAAAGAGAAGGGTGATTGATGTAGCTTATGAAAAAGCAATAGAAGTAGTTAATCAATGTTCCACTAAATATGGATTATATGCATCAGGAGGTTGGAATGGATATAAAGGAGTCTGGAGTAGAGATAGTAATATTACACTAATTGGAGCGAGCACAGAAAAAAATGATTTATTTAAGGAACAGTGGAAAAAGAGTTTGGATATATTAAAAAAATATCAGAGTCATCTAGGTCAGATTCCTAATGCTGTATTAAATTTAAGTAAGAAGAAAAAACAAGCTGATTTTAAATCGATTGATTCAAATATGTGGTTTATAATCGGACATTATATTTATAAGAAGAGGTATAGGGATGCAAGTTTATTTAAGAAACATAGACATGCAATAAGAAAGGCATTAAGATGGTTGTACTATAGAGATTTTGGAGAAAATGTTGAGTTGGAACAACTTCCTACAAGTGATTGGCAAGATGCTTTTCCACATAAATATGGCGCCACAATTAATACCCAAGCACTTTATTATGCAGTACTAAATCTTGTTGGAGATAAGAATAGGATGAAAAAATTGAAAAATGTTGTTAATAAGAGTCCGGAAGATAGATTATGGAATAAAACTTTTTATTGGGCTTATAGGTGGAAAAACCATAATAAATATAAGGAGATTGGGGAGTGGTTTGATTCTTTAGGCAATTTAATGGCAATAATTTTTGGCTTAGCAGATAAAAAAATGTCGGTTTCAATATTAGATTATATTAAAAGGCATAGGATTGATGAGCCATATCCAGTTAAGTGTATTGCCCCACCAATAAAACCAAGTAGTGAATATTGGGAAGATTATTATTATGATGCTCGAGCTACACCTAATCACTATCTTAATGGAGGCATCTGGCCATTTATTGGAGGGTTTTATGTTGTTGCACTAGTTAAATTAGGTAGAATTGAAGAAGCACAAATTGAACTAGAAAAGTTAGCTAGATCAAATATAAGGAGTCACTTATTTCCGGAATGGATAAATCCTAAAAATAAAAATACTTTTGGAAAACTTCAGGCATGGAGTGCTGGAGCATATATTTGGGCATATAATGCGGTAAGAAAAAAAGATATTCTGTTATAAAATGGTGAAAGTAATAAAAGATAAAATTTTAATAAGGCCTGAGGACATAAAACCCTCTTCAAAGAAATTTGATATACTTGGGGTTCTAAATCCTGCTGCAGTTAGGCTAAAGGATGGTAGAATACTTCTTTATGTTAGAGTGATTGAGAGACTAAAAAAAACAAGCGATTTAAAATATTATTATGTTCCTAGATATTCTGGAAAAGATAAATTTAAGACAATACTTGATAAATTTGAAAAAGATAAAGTTGAGGGTGAAGATGGGATGGCAATAATATTTAAAAATAATGTAAAAAGACTTACATTTATTTCTCATTTTAGAAGAGTTTATCTTGATAAGACTGGGCTTAAGATATTAAAAATTGAGCAAAAACCTTCATTCTTTGGAACAAAAGATGATGGAGAATTGGGTGTTGAAGATCCGAGAATTACAAAAATTGGCAATAAGTATTATATGACTTATGTAGGCTTATCGCGTAGAGAGGGAATTTCAACTTATTTGACTGAATCAGATGATGCAATGAAATGGAAACGTTTGGGAATAATTTTTGGTGAGCAAGATAAAGATGTTGTTCTGTTTCCTGAAAAAATAAAAAATAAATACGTTGTGTTTGATAGGCCTGAAGGAAATTTTGAGTTTTCTACTCCACATATATGGATAGCATTTTCACCTGATTTAATTCATTGGGGAAAATTAGATGCAGTTCAGCTTTCACCTAAACACAAGGATTTTAATAGAAGTGGTGCAGGACCTCCTCCAATAAAAATTAATACTGGTTGGCTTCAGATTTTTCATGCTGTAACAAGGTCTGAGATTAAAAGTTTCTGGAACTCAGTAAAAAAAATGTTTGGTTATGATGTTGAATTAGGTCCTGATGATTATGCTGTCTGGGCAGCACTTTTAGAAAAAGATAATCCTAAAAAATTAATAGCTAGAAGCCGTGTTCCTATAATAATTCCAAAGAAAAAGTATGAGATAAGTTTTGAAGGTAAAAAAGTAGTTTTTCCTACTGGAATAGTAAGGGATGGAGAAAATATTTTATTGTATAGTGGGGCTGGAGATGTTAATGTAACTGTAAAGAAAATAAGATTAAAAGATATTATGAAAGCTTTAGATTCCAAGGAGGATTAACTTTTAGGAATTTTGAATTTTAAAAAACTTAATATTAAGTAACTTAATCCTGCAATAAAGAAGAATATTTGAAAATTATTTACAATGATTATTGCGATTATCCAAAGAAATGCTCTTCCAATAAATGTTGGAACTTCTCTATAAATAATAAAAGAATCTTGATCTTTAGTTTTTGCTGCTTTATCGTAAAATATTGATTCAAAAGGTATTGATATCATTAAGGTTAAAAACCCTGCAATAAGACTTGATGCATAAATAAATATTGATGAATCATAAAAAGCTCTTAGTGTCCAGATTATTGCAAAAAGAATTCCACCAATTCTTAAATGTTAGCAAGAAATCTGTCTTCTTTTAAGAGACAGATGAATTGCGTTATA
>CAZPVF010000081.1:0-2796 GCA_964589955.1 Candidatus Woesearchaeota archaeon | reverse complement strand
TAGAAAATCATTAAAATTTTATAGTACTAAGTGCAGCTAGTGCTGAATTTCTAACTGACTCTAACATATCTGTGTTAAGTAGTTCTTTTTTACTAAACCATTTTAATTTTTCTTTTTCATCAGTTTCCTTTTTTTCAGTCTTTTTTAAAACTCTTCCAAAAAACACAAAATTCATATGAGTATTATGATGAGGAACTGCTTCAATTTGAAATCTATGTAATTTAACAATTTCAACATTGCCATTACACTCCCTCTTAAAATCCCCATATAAATCAAACTCATAACCAACTTCTTCTTCTACTTCTCTTCTTATAGCCTGCATTGGTGTCTCTCCATTATCAATATGACCACCAACAGGAATCCAAGTCTGAAGATTCTTATTCCATGTTAAAAGAACTTTATTGCTATGAACTAAAAAAATAGTGGTAACCCAACATTTATTCTTCCAATTTATTTTAGACATTAAAAATATTACAAAATAAAGTTTTTAAAAATTTATATTAAAAAATATAGATTTTAACCGCACTGAGCTACTGTGTCACTTGCTACTAAAGCATCCCATCCAAATCCTGGTGCAGGCGTATCAGCTGGCATCTCTACACTACACTCTTCAGGCTGGTTATTAAATGCTGCACAGATTCCTGTTAGATAACTTGATGGGCTTCTTCCAGCACTTGATACTACTCCATTAATTACAAGTGTAGGTGAACCTCTTACTCCATACTGCGTGTTTAACTCCTTATCAACATTATACTGCGGGTATGTGCCACCACTCCAGCTCGATTTATCATTATATAATTCTGAAATCTTAAATTCCTCATCAGCTACAGCAATACAACCAGATAATTTAGCCTCATCAATTCCTACTTTTGTTCTACAAGCCTTCCAAGCATCAGCTCCTTGTGCTTCCAAATAACATTCTAAATAGTCATAGAATTTTTCAGATTCTTCTTTTTGTATACAATACTGTACTGTATTTTCATCAATTTCTAACTTATCATGCATAGCGTATGAAACAAACCTTAGTGTAAAATCAACTTTATCTCCTAATTTCATTAAAACAGGCAGTATTCCCTTTTCAGCTTGAGTTCCAAATGGACATATACTCATAACAAATAACTCTACAACAGGCTTATCAGACTTAGGTACTTCAGTTGGAGTTGATTCAGTTGCAGCATCTTGGGCTACATTAGTTGCATCAATTAACTGATCAATAGGTGTAACACCTTGAACTAAATTTTCTCCATCTTGTGTAACGTATAATGGGATCTCTCTACCCTGAAAACTAATAACAATTTCATAAAGACCATTTTTTAAGTTTGTCTCAACTACTTCAACAGGCTCATCAACCTGGCTTTCAACAAAACTCAAAACTTTACTCTGAACTTCATCAGGATTTGCAACTCCGACTGTAGCTCCAGTCATTGCTCCGCCTCCTCCAAATCCTCCAGCAAGTAAAATCACAACAACTACTCCTAAAACAAGTGTTGCAACAACCCAAGGATTATCTCTAATTTTATCAGTTAAAGTAGTATCTTCTTTTTTATTTCTAGAATCATCCTTTTCAGTAGAAGGTTTTTCTAATTTCTTTTCTACTTCTTCATCAACTTTTTTCTCTTCAACTTTTCCTTCCTCTACTTTTTTTTCTTCGATCTTTTCCTTTTTTTCCTCATCCATGTTTTTGGGTAAGAAAAAGGCGTTTATAAATATTGTGGAATTGTAATTCACAAAACTTTTATAAAAAATTACTAAGAATATTCTAACCCATAATAATTCAAATAACTCATTTAATAGAGAAAAACTTAATCTCTTTTTTTATAAAAATCAACAGAAGTTAAATAGTGATGATTAGTAATAGAACTTCTCCTAATCTAATTAACACTTTTAAAAGATCTAGAATCACCTATATGTAAATAATCTGCTCCTCTTTTCTTAGCATCATCTATTGCATTGCTAGATTCTAAACTCTCAAGATTATTTCCTCTCATAAATTGTCCACTTCCCATATAAAGATTAGAACCCATGTGTGAGAGATCATCCGGATTAATTTCTTTTCCTGTCATTTCAAAAACCGTCCCAAAAGGAGGTTCATTTTCTATTTTAATTTCCGCCTCTAAAAAAACTCCGTTTTTTGCAACTAAAACTCTTACTTGTTCTCTAGATTCTGGTACCATTTTCAGTTAAAAATGAAGTGTTCTCGTAGTTTTTAAAGTTATGTTATCTTAACAAACAAAATATAAAAACTAAGATTTCTTTATTTTTGCATGGCATACGATATTATTGTTGGAAGAAATGAAAGTGATAAAAAAAGTTTTGAAGATAAAGGCCTAATACTAATAGGAAAAGGATATGTAAAAATGGGACCTTATACCTCTTTATCTAATAAAATATATATGGATGTAGCAAGAAGCCATGTTGTCCTAGTTGCAGGAAAAAGAGGCTCAGGAAAATCATACACTCTCGGAGTCCTAGCTGAAGAAATTTCAAATTTGCCTAAAGGAGTAAAAGAAAATATTGCATCAATAATATTTGACACCATGGGAATTTACTGGACAATGAAATACAAAAATGAAAAAGATAGAGAACTCTTACGTGATTGGGACTTAAAACCAAAGAACCTACCAGTAAAAATATTTGTTCCGTTCGGACACTACCACGATTATATTGCAAAAGGAATTCCAGCTGATGAAAAATTTGCTCTTGATACAAGCGAAATGAAACCTGAAGACTGGGTTTTAATTTTTGGTCTTGATATAGTTAATCCAGTAGCAGTTTTAATTGAGAGAACTCTAACTA
>CAZPVF010000080.1:0-2833 GCA_964589955.1 Candidatus Woesearchaeota archaeon | reverse complement strand
TAGGCCTCCTTTATTTGTTCTATGAGTTTGATAAAATATTTTCCTTCTTTTGTTATGGAAATCATTAAAGGATTCTTATTAACTCCTCTACCTTCAATTTTAATGAATTTGGTGTATTGGGGTTTTCTTAATGTGTTAAGGGTAGATTCTGACCGGTTATTAGTTATTTTTATAATTTCTTTTAAGGTAAAATTAGGTTTTTGATTCAGTATTTTGAGATATTTATACATTGTTTTTGTAAAACTATAATTTAAGAACCCTTTTAATGTGTTTAGACATCTAGCTGTGTGTTTATCAAAAGGAACTATATTATTTTCAAAAAATATCCTAAAAAATTCATAAATATTTTTCCAATTTCTAATAGTAAATCTGCTACCTTGATCTGTAATAAATAAATTACAAATTCCCGCATGGTTTAATATATCTTGAAACATCTCTTTTTCTTTTTGGCTAAAACTTAGTGTTATTTTGTGCAACCCTTGTTTATTTTTCCTTGCTCCACCTTCAGCATAAAGTAATCCATTAAGTGCATATAGGGCGTGTTTTTTATTAAATCTTGTTAATTGGTTAAGAATATATCTAAAAGCATTAGAAACAATAGTTTTATCTATAACAATTCTTAGGTTTCCTAAGTTAGATGTTTTTAAGACACATCTAGAAATAGAGGGATAAAATTGCTCCTCATCTAAATCAAGATCCTTTTTCCATTTTTCTTTTGCTATTTTTTGGTCTGATTGATTATTAAATAATAATCTAGCTTTCCAAAGATCCTTTGGAATCCTAAAAATCTTTTCAAATTTTTGCATAACAAACTTATGCAATCCAAAATCTTTATTTACAAAATATAATTTGTATTGATAATGTCCATCTCCATGGATTAGAAAACAAACTTCTATTAATTCTGGAGTGATTTCTATAAATCTTGGCAGAGTTATTGGGATTTTATATTTTTTTACTAGAGTAATATAATTATCTTTCCTATAAATTATTTTTATACTTTCCTTAATTTTTGTTAAATCTATAAAGTCTTTCTTAATTATATTCTTTTTACTTTCTTTTACAATTTCGAATAAGATTTCTTTGTGGTTTTTTATACTAAGATTTTTTATCATGATTTTTGGAATAGCGAACTTACCCCATTTTAATATTTTTGTAATAAACTCAAATTTTTTATTTTCCTTTACAGCTCTTATAATTATCCAATCTCCTTCTTCAACACTAACAAGACATCTATTTTTAACTAAAAAAGTAGCAAAGGGGTGGTGTGTGGAAGTAGTAACTTTTGTTTTGAAGTTTATCAATATCTTCTCCTTGTTGTATAATTCACTAAAAACTTTTGGATGGACAATTTCATTAGTATAAATATCAAAATTTTCAGATTTAATTTTTTGCAACATTTTAACTATTTTATCTTATCTTTTAAATAAACTTTTAGGATTTCACTTAATTTTTTCCCAACCCTTTCACCTTTTGCTTTACAATATCCTGTAAATTTTCTCCATGTTTCTTCATCTAAGTCTTTAATTAATTTATTTCCCATTTTATAGTTTATACTTATATAAACTAGTATATACTATTATTTAAAGATTTCCTTACCCAATATTATCTTAAAATCCTTTTCAATTCTTGGTTTATATTTCTCAATATGTTCTAATAATTGTTTTAAAGCCCATGGATCAAATCCCTTAATCAAATGAATAGATGAAGACATTCTAATTCTTAGTAAAGAAACTTTATCTACAGGAGTCCTTTGAACAACCTTTTTTAGTAAATTAAGATCATTAGTAATGATTTCTTTATGAGGTAATTTATTTCTCTCTAGGAATTTCTTTAATAATATGCCTTCTTTATCTCTTGGAACTACATAAAGTTCAATTTTCATACATCTTTAATCTGACTAAACTATTTAAGATTCTTCATTAATTGTTACTTCTATTAAAAAGCAACAGACCCAAAAGATTTATAAAGCTTTTTTCTATAGAAAAGGCATGGAAAATCAAATAGGAATTAAATACACTGAACCAAGTGAAAGTTTTTGGGATGTTCCAGGAGTTGTTTATAAAGGAGAGATTGGAATTTACAGGATTTTTAATAAAATGAATCCTTTAATGAATCACGGTGATCTAGCAGAATTCTCTGAAAAAGAAAAACAAAAAGGAAATCCTCATACAATGGATTCTATTTTGCATTTTGCTATTCCTTTAGCAGCCTATAATCTCAAGGATGTAAGTCCAAAAGAAGCAGAAAGTTTAAGAGGTTTTTTACAAAAAGGGTTTAGGCAGTGGCCAAATACTCTAACAAGAGTAATTTATAATCCTTTAGGAGAAGATGAAGTGATTCATAATTATGGTACAACAGATAAATATTCTCTGAATGGAAAAGTTGTTGGTTCTGATTCATGGATAAAAGATATGAAGGACAAAAGAACATTAGAGCTGTTTTTAGGAACAAGTGATGTTTCAGAGATAAATAATGTTTTTAGTTGGATTAATAAAACTCCAGGGTATATTTTGAGAGTAAATAAAAAACCTAAAGAAAAAGATGAAGGAGTTGTCAGGCTTGGCGCGAGTGGTGATGGGGTTGGCCTCGACTGCGACTGGAGTCCGTCTGTTAGGGGTCCTTCTTTTCGGGTATTAAGGATTGACTAAATTTTTTTGTTTTGCTCGCTTCTACTAGTTGAACAATGATTTTTTGTCGCTTGCGACGCCGAGCGATTTTGCGAAACAAATTTTCTAGGAAATTAATGGTTTGAGTGAGGTCAGGAGTTAGAAAATTTTTTTAAATGTTAGCAAGAAATCTGTCTTCTTTTAAGAGACAGATGAATTGCGTTATA
>CAZPVF010000079.1:0-2897 GCA_964589955.1 Candidatus Woesearchaeota archaeon | reverse complement strand
TAATAAAATTAAAATTAGTGTAGTAATTACTCCAGAAAGTCCTCTCTTGTCACCTCTTATCATTTTATTTTTTTTCAACTCTATCTAAAAAACTTTTTATGAATTTTTCACTCTCGCTTCTGTCTTTAATCTCCTTTATTGCAAATGCTACTACTTTGTCTTTTTTGAATTTTTCTACTTTTATATCACTTCCTAAGTTTTCTTTAATTTTTTCTCCAAGTAGTATTGTTTCTTTTGAAATAGCAGCAATCTTTTTTGAAGCTGTCATTAAGTCTCCTAGGCTCATAAATTGAAGTGTTTCTCCTAATTGTCTTGCAATAATTGTTCCTGTATTAATTGCAATTCCATATTCGATTTTTTGCTTCATTAGTCTATTGTGTTTGGAAAGAGTATTTTTAATTTTCTGGGCTAGGTGTAGTGCTGGTTTTTCATTCTTAAAAGTTCTTGTTCTAGTTGGTGCTAGGATAATAAATATATTTTCTTCGTTTTCATAAATACTCGCTTTAGATTCTTTAATTAAATTAGTTATTTTTCCAATTGTGTCTAGGACTCCTTCCGGGTTTCTTATTATTTCTTTGTAGTTTTTTAGATTTAACCCTATTACTGTTGCGTTTTGCTTATCTCCTTTTATTGAGAGACATAATTCAGCAAGATTAACATTGAATATCTTTTTTATTGCTGGTGCTTTTTCTTTTATTTTTACTTGAGTTGTTTTAGGTGTTTTTGGTTTTTTCTTATGTGCGTATCCAATAAAGGTTTTTCTAAACCCTTTTTTGTATATATTAAATACAACAAAACCCATTATGGCTATAACAAAAATCCAGACAAGAGGGTATCTTGCTAGCGTAAATACTCCTTCTGAAGTTTTGCTTATTTCAATTGTTTTTCCAGTAAGAATTGCGCTTTCTCTAAACTCTCCTTCATCAGTTATTATCTCTACTTCATACTTTCCATCAGGAGCTGAAAGTTTATATTTTTCTTCAGTGTCTACTTCTATACAGGGGTCAATATTTAGTGCTTGTGAACCAATTCTCACTAATACTGATTTATTACAATAGGCAACATTTCCAGTGTTTTTTACAAAAAGAGTATCATTCACAATTTGAAGTTTAATGTCTTTTTTTTCAATTATACTAAACTTTGCAGTATTTTCTAGGTTTAGAGTTTTTGCAAGGATCATATAAGTTCCAGGTTCTTGATTATATTTTGTCGCAAATACAAATTCTTCGTCTGTTTTTACCTCGAATTTGTCTAGTAATTTGTTTTTATTATCTTTTATTTCTATCTTAATTGTTTCAGGAATGTTGTTTCCAGTTTGGTCGTGTAGTATTGCTCTAGCTTTTAGAGGGTTTCCTGGAGAGATTTTTGGTTCAACAGTTATAATTTCAATATTTGTAGGAATTTGGTTAATTGAAAAGCTTAGTTTTTGCTCACCCTGGTTTGTTGTGTCTCCTGATAAATCTTTTTCATAAGCATTTAGAATTATTGTGTATTTTCCTGATGGTGCAGTTGTAGCAGTTGTTAAGTCAGCTAAAAAGAAACCGTTATTTATTGTTTCGATTTTTGTTATCATTGGCGTTGTATTTTTGTTAAAGTTTTCAGGATATACATCTATCTGGACAAACCCATTAACACTTGTTATGCTTGGTTTTGTTGCGCTTCCTTCTAATGTAATTGTTTGTCCTGGATCAATTGTTATTAAATCTGTTGATGCAGATATTGTTATTGTATCTGAAATTCTGAAATTATTTGTTAATATGTAGTCTGTTCCTAAAATTGCTTTAATTGTGCACGATCCTTTTGATTTATTTATTATATCTTTTGTTAGAATTAATGATGGTTGCATTCTTTTTTCTTCACCTTCTGAAAGAGCAACACCGTTTTTGTAAAAGTTTATCTCTTTTCCAGAACAGATAAGGTTAAGTTCTATTACTCCAGTATATTTTGTTAAAGATTTTACAGTTATTGGCACTGTTATTGTTTCTCCTAGATTGTAATTTTCTTTAGGTTGGGAGTTTATTATAATTTCTGCTGAAGTAATTGATATGGTTGCAATTAGTATAATTACTAAAGCAATTACTAGTAGAATTTTCCTCATTTTTTCACATCTGAAAAAGGTTATTGTGATTTATAAATATTTGGTGAATATTTGAATATGTTTATAAAGATTATATGCTTTTACTTTTAATGGGTAGAAAGAAGAAAAAGTGGAGTTATTTTTCTAAAAATCAAAAACTACTTGTTTCTATTCTTTTTGTGATATTTATTGTGGGGTTAATGTTTCTTTTTAATTTTCAAATTACAGGAAATCCTATAAAAAAGTTGCAAAGTGTTTTTAATATAGAGCCTTCACTTTCACCTGAATTAGATACTTTTAGAGTTGATTATGATTTTTCTGATGCACAAGAAATTTTAACTCATAAAGTTTGTTTAGAAAATAAATGTATAAGTGTTAAGGGAGAGGGGGAAGATGAATGTATGGCTGATTCTGAATGTATTATTCAGGAGGAGAATGAACAAAATATAGAAGAACAAGTGAATTTGGAAAGAGATGAAATTTGTTTTGATTCCGATGGATATAATTCTTTTTTTACTTTTGGTTATGTGAATTATGATAGAAAAAAATATAATGATTATTGTGAAGAAAATATTGTTTATGATTATAATTGTGTGAAAGAGAAATCAAGCTCCAGAGGGATTCTTGGAAATATAATTAAGAGTATTGGATTTGTTATTTTTGGAGATTTAGAACCTAAAAAAACTTATAAAAATTGTGAAGACTTTGGAAATTATATTTGTGAAAATGGTGCTTGCGTAATTAATAATAAATCTCAAATTCAATCTCATAAAGTCTGTTCAGAACAAGCATGTATTGAAATTTCAGGACAAGGAGAAGA
>CAZPVF010000078.1:0-2947 GCA_964589955.1 Candidatus Woesearchaeota archaeon | reverse complement strand
ATTTTTTTAAATTAGTGATTAAAATCTTCTTCTATTATTATCTCTTCTTGGTGGTCTTGGCCTATCAGGATCTACTGGTTTTGCTTCATTAACTTTAATTTGTCTACCTTCAACTTCTTTTTCATTCATTTCTTTTATAGCTTTTTTAGCTGCTTCATCATCTTTAAAGGTCACAAAACCGAATCCTTTGCTTCTACCTGAATATTTGTCTTGAATAACTGTAGCTTCTTCAACTTCTCCAAACTCACTAAAAAGTTCTTTAAGCTTTCCACTCTCAACACTAAACGGTAAATTTCCAACATAAACTTTCATCGTTTCACATATCCTCCTTACATATAACTCTCTTAGAAATAGTTTATATTTCTAACAGTTTTATTAAAAAATATTAGGTCCTTTTAAATCTATGCTTATTAAATATTAGAAATTTTTTTAGTTATCTTTATTATTCTAATTAAACATATTATTTAGGCTCATATACCTTAAAATTCCTACTTGAAATGCTTTTTTTTATTTTTAGTACACTTTTTGACCAATTTATCTATAAGAGAGGGTGTTATTATTTCGTGATTAGAAAAACTCACTGTAGAATAATTGTAATTATCATTTGTTGTAACTCTTGCAACTTCAATGTCTAAACACTTGAACATACCTACTTTTTGCTTTATAATTCTCTTTCTTAAATTAAGAATACAGGATCTTTCTATTGTTTTAATATAATACTCTCCACCACTATTTTCTAGCTCATTTATTATTTCTAGCTCATTTATTATGCTTTCAGCTAGTTCATTATCATCTTTATTTGGCGCATCTATAACATAGTGGGTCATTAAATGCGTAGAAATAGCCTATTTTTAAACTTTTTTCTTTCTTAATTTTATTATAGATAAAAAGTATACAATAAAAGTAAATATTAAAGCAAGTATAAAAAATGTAGGCGGATTTATTTTTGTAGTTTGTATTACTATAAAACTAGCTAGTGAACCAATAATAATTGAAACCACTATTCTTAGAATAAATTCTCTTTTTAGTATTGTTCTATCTCTAATCTTCTTAATTAGAGTATAGATAAGGCAAATAATAAAATAAAGAGGAATAATAATTACAGCCATAATAAAAAAGAAAGGCTCATCTCCTCCAACTGAGTCATAGTAACCCTGTAACAAAGCATAAATTAAGTTATGTAAAAGAACTACTAAAAAGAAAGCCAATATAATTATTAGTAGTTTTTTTCCTGTGAGTAGAAACAGTGTCTCACTTTTTTTTAGCTTTAATTTCTTTTTTACCATCCATATAAGGCACTAGCACTTTAGGTATTTTAATTGATCCGTCTTTTTGTTGGTTATTTTCAATTATTGCAATCATTGCTCTTGATGTAGCAATTACAGTATTATTTAGAGTATGTGCAAAATATCTCTCTTTTTTTCCCTGAACTCTTATTCCTAATCTTCTTGCTTGCGCATCAGTTAAATTTGACAAAGAGGTTATTTCAAAATAATCATTTTTTCTTGGGCTATATGCTTCTAGATCATATTGTTTAGACTTTAAATCTCCTAAATCTCCAGAACAAATTTCTAATACTCTAAAAGGAATTTCAAGGCTTTTGAATAATTCTACTGAATAATCAAACATTTTTTTAAACCAATTTTGTGACTCACTTGGCTCGCAGATTACAACCATTTCTTGTTTATTAAACTGGTGTGTTCTAAATATGCCTTTTTCATCAATTCCGTGAGATCCAATTTCTTTTCTAAAGCACATTGAATAAGCAGTTTCTAGTATTGGCAAATCTTTTGATCTTATTGTTTTATTAATAAACTGTCCTATAAGAGGGTGCTCTGAAGTCGCAATTAAATATAAATCTTCACCTTCAATTTTATATGCCATTTGCTCAATTTCTTCAAATGTCATTACACCATCTAAAACATCTTTTCTTATCATTAATGGAGGCTCAACATAAGTAAATCCTTTCTTAGTAATAAAATCTCTTGCATAATTTATTAGTGCCATGTTAAGAAGAGCTAAATCTCCTTTTAAAAAGTAAAATCCACTTCCAGATGTATCTGCTGAATTATCAAAATTCATTACACCTAACTCTTCACCAATTTCTGCATGGTTTTTTACCTTTCTTTTTTCTGTAACACCAAATTTTTTTAATACTTTGTTCTTAGTTTCATCCTTACCACTAGGAACGCTCTTATCAATTATGTTTGGAATTTTACAAAGAATCTTTTTTATTTCTACTTCAAACTTTTTACGCTTTATCTGAATCTTTTCAATTTTTCCTGGAATTTCTTTTGCTAGCTTTATCTCTTTAGCTGCAGATTTTTTCTGCTTTTTTAATTCGCTTATAGACTTAGAAATCTTGTTTCTATCTGCTCTCAAGGCATCTTCTTTATATTTTAACTCTCTCCAACTCTTGTCTAGTTTTAGCACTTCATCTACTAATTTTACTTTTTCATCCTGAAACTTCTTTTTTATATTATCTTTAACAAGTTTTGGATTTTCTCTAACTAATTTGATGTCAATCATAAACAATTATGGTAATAATTGTATTTAAAACTTCTCAAAACTTTTAAAAATCACTATTTCATAGTATCATTATAAAAAGATGGTGTTTGTAGATTTAGTTAATAGCATAGTTGTAGCTTATACTTCATTTATAGCCTCACTTCCTAGTTGGGTTCAACAAGTTGTAAACCTTTTTTTATGGATTTTATTAATTTTTGTATATGCTATAATTATCTGGAAGTTCTACAGATTTATTGCTAAAAAAAATATAATTAGTCTTAACTTAAGCAAATATAATCGTTCAGAGCATCCTATTGTATCTAAAGTTTTAGGAGGAGGATTATACTTGGTAGAATATATTTTAATTTTACCAATCTTAGTATTTTTGTGGTTTGCAGTATTTTCAGTTTTGTTAATACTTCTTGCTGAGGATTTAGAT
>CAZPVF010000077.1:0-3103 GCA_964589955.1 Candidatus Woesearchaeota archaeon | reverse complement strand
GTTTTTTTGTGAAGATACTTCACTTTATATTAATTCTCTTAGTGGCTTACCTGGACCTCTTGCTAAATGGTTTTTGAAAACAATAGGCCCTCAAGGAATATATAAGATGGTTGAGAATTATGAAGACAAATCTGCAACTGGAAGAACTATGGTGGGTTATACTGATGGAAAACAAATTTTGTTTTTTGTTGGAGAAGTAAAGGGGCAAATAGTTGAACCAAAAGGAGATATTAGATTTGGTTGGGATCCTATTTTTATTCCAGAAGGAAGTGAGAAAACTTTTGCTGAAATGGGTCCTGTTGAAAAAAATAAAATTAGCATGAGAAAGAAAGCTTTAATTAAACTAAAAACGTACTTAGAAAATGAAAATTGATACAGTTAAGGGATTTAGAGACTTTGTAGGAAACAATGCAGAGTTACGTGAAGAAGTAAGAAAAGTTCTAGTTGACACTTTTGAAAGATATGGGTTTTTACCAGCAGAAACACCAATTGTAGAGTATGAAGAGTTTGTAAAAGGAGAAAACAGTAGAGATGAAGCAATTTCAGATATATTTAAACTTAGAGACAAAGGAAAAAGAAAACTTGCACTAAGATACGAGTTTACATTTCAGCTTAAAAGGATTGCAAAAAATAAAAAATTGCCATTTAAGAGGTACCAGATAGGTCCTGTATTTAGAGACGAACCAGTAAGTACTAATAGATTTAGACAGTTTACACAGTGTGATGGTGATTGTATAGGATCAACAATTAAAGATGAAGCTGAAATACTAAAACTTACTAGTGATGCACTAATAACTCTTGGAATATCTCCTATTGTATTAGTTAATAATAGAAAACTTCTAAATGAAATTTTGGAAGATAATAAAGTTAGTGTTGAGAATAAAGCGCAAGTTCTAAGAGAGATTGATAAATATGACAAATTACCTGAAAATCAAGTTAGAGAATTATTAAGAAAATTAAATGCTGAAAAAGTTTTAGACTCATTAAAAAAAGGAGAAAAATATTTTAAAAAATTTGAGTCTTATAAAGAAATAATCAGTCTAATTGAGTACTGCAAAGCATACGGAATAAAAATAAATTTTTCACCAAGTATTGTTAGAGGACTTAGTTATTATAATGGTTCTGTATTTGAAATAAAAGCTAAAGGAGTAAAAGAAACACTTGTTGCTGGTGGAAGTTATGAGTGTTGTGGAATTCAGGCAACTGGGTTATCTTTTGGACTAGAAAGAATATGTAATATTGCAAAAATTCTCAAAACAAAAGAAAAACTCTTAGTTGTATCGCTTGATCAAGATAGAGCAGCAATAAATTTAGCAAAGAAATTAAGAGCGCAAAATAAATATGTTTCTCTATATTTTGGAAAACCAACTAAAGCACTTGATTATGCTAATTCATACAATATAAAAAATGTTATTTTCGTTGGATTAAAAGAAGTAAAGAAAAAAAAGTTTTTAATTAAGGATATGAAAACAGGGAAGCAAAAAACATTGGTTTTGAGTAAAACCACAAAAAAGAATGTAGTCTTAAAAAAGAAATAATTACTCTAATTCAACTTCCATTCTCCAAGAATTATCTTTTCCTGTAATATTTTTTTTCTTTATTTGAAGAGGTTTTTTGTATAAAGGACAGTCAAGAACTAAAGTTTCAAATTCTCCGCCTTCACCTGCTGGATGAATTTTGTATCTATTTTGTAAGTCAATTACTGCTTCAACAAAATCTCTATTTATCATTCTCCCTAACCAGGTTTTATCTAGAGGATAAGCTGCAACACCTACAATTACTACTCTAAACTTATTTTTTATTAAAGTGTTTAAATATTCAAGTTCATCTTTATGCCAGATAGGATTTACACAGTTTAATTTTAATTTATCACAGATTTTCTTAATCCTACCTGCTTGATATTCTGAGTAAATTGCTCCAGTAACAATTCCATCAATTTTATATTTTTTAATTGCAGTCTTAATTGCTTTTTCTAAGTCAGCTAATTCTTCTTCTTTTACTCCTTTTGTTTTTTGTACAATTAAAGGAAGATTCATAACTTTTGCTTGTTCTTTTACCCTAGCTATATTTGGTGTGTGAAACATATATGAATCGGGATTTTTAGAATCAAGTGAGATAAGACAGACTAATTCATTATTCATCTGTTGTGCACGCCATGCAGCGTATGTTGAGTCTTTTCCTCCGCTATATAATACGCTGAGTCTCATAAAGAAGGAATAAAAATAACACTTATAAACCTTATCTATGATAGAATTTTATGACAAAAGCTACAAAAGAAAGATTGCAAAGAATTCCAGCATATAGGCCAAAAAGCAAAAGCAACCTTAAAGAAACACTCTACATAATATTTGCAGTTGTTACTATGGCCACAGCAATGTTTGGAGTAAGAGAGTGCAATTATCATAAATACAGTAACAATCAAAATAAAACAAATATTTATTATTCAGGAAAAAATTTAGAAAACTCTATTGACAATCAATTCTCTTGTAACTAAAAAATTCAATAGATTTATAAACTGATTCTTATAGGTGAAATTATGTCAAATAATAGTTTGGAAACAAAAGCAATTACCAATTTAGTTGCAACTAGCACAGGAAATACTCCAAAAAGATTAAATGAATTGATTAATTCAAAAACTATGAGAAATGTAGATATATGTCAAGTTTGCAGATATTCTTATAGACACAATTAATTTTCAGCACGGTTTAGAGTCTCAAGGAGGATATGCTCAAGTCTGGGGCTGGCCAGAAGAAGATCCAAAACACTATAGAGTTGTGGTATGGAGGTAAAAACTTAGAAAACAGAGATGGGGAGTATAAAGATTTTGACTCTCAAGAAGAGTTAATTAATTTTATTAGCGACCTTGGTAAAGATGCATCTATTCAAAGAGAAGGATTTGCAGATAGTGAAAGAATTGGAAGAAACCATGATAGTATTTCTACAACAATTAAAATGAGTGTGCCAAATCCTGAAGTTTATAGCAATCCAAGGGATATAATTGATAATGATTTTTTTGAAAAATTCTATTTAGCAATAAAAGAACTTGAATTAAAATTTCCAAAAGACAAAGCTGCTACAGGAATTACTGTACATACTGATCATA
>CAZPVF010000076.1:0-3203 GCA_964589955.1 Candidatus Woesearchaeota archaeon | reverse complement strand
TCTCAATAAATAATACGCACACAACTTTTAGTGATGGGCGTGTCCCTCGCATGAAATCAAAAGTTAAGTGCGTCAATCGATGTTTAAAAGTCGATAAAAACTGCATTTAACATGGTAGAAATATACCCTTATGAAAAAAGATTAAAGAGTATAGAAGAAAATATTCAAAATTCTGAAAAGATTTCTCAGGAAAATAAAGACTTAATTTTTAAGTTTAGAGATGATTGTTTTGCTTGTGGAATAGGTTTAGCAAGGGTGATTAGACATTTCTATTGTTTAAGAGATATAGCTATATGGCTTAATAAGGAGTTTACAGAGAGCAAAACAGAGGATTTGAAGACATTGATAGCTAAAATCGAGAGGATGGATAAATACAAGCCACGAACAAAAATGGAGTATAAGGCCACTCTTAAGAAATTTTACAAATTTATAAAAAAAGATGAAAATCCAGAAGAGGTTAAATGGATTAAATTGTGCTTAAAAAAACACCAGGAAAAACTTCCTTCTGACTTACTTGCTGAACAAGATATTATCTCAATGATTAATAATACTCAAAGCCCAAGAGACAGGGCCATTATAATTGCACTTTATGAATCTGGTTGCAGAATTGGAGAGTTTATTAAGATGAAAATAAAAGATATTTCTTTTGATAAATATGGGTGTTTTATTGATGTTACAGGAGAAACTATAAAAATATCTGCAAGTATAGTAGATGAAAAAGGAAATACAGACTCAGATTCAGTCGAAGTTAATGTTATTGAAGAAGATCCTGAAGCAGGAAGCATGGGAGGAGGTGGAGCATATTTTATGGATGGAAAAGAATTAGATATACAAATAACTCAACCAATGTCAAACATTGTTCTTGCTAAAGCTTTAGAAATAAAAGTATCTTCCAAAGGACCAAATAAATTAGCACAAATGTCTTTAGGTTTTTCAGGAGAAAATTGGGGAGGAGGATTTCCAATATCTGATAAAAACTGTATCTCAGGAGGATCTAGTTCAGGAAGTTCTAGTTCATCTTCGAGTAATCCAAGTTCTGGAGGCCCAAGTTCTTCTAGTAGTTCTTCATCTGGAAGTAGTTCAAGTAGTGGAGGACCAGAACAGCCAATAATATGTAGTGGATGTATTTTTGAAGATAAATGTGTGCCAATAGGATACAGAATAAATGAAAAATACTGTGACATAAATAGTGAATTAGTAGACCAAAAAGAAGATGAAGCAAAGTGCAATAACAATTTTGAATGCTCAACAAATTTGTGTATTGATGATTCTTGTATTAGTGGAAATCTTTGGCAAAAAATAATTAGTTTCTTTAGTGGTTTATTTGGAGCATAGATTTGTATCTAGAACTTGATATCTCACAACCTTTATAAATAAATTTCTCCTGTATAAAATATGGCTATGAATAAGTTTTTGAAAGGGCTAACATTGTTCGTAGTTTTGGTAATACTTATAGTAATTATTTCTTATATAATAGTGAATAGTAATAGTAGGTCAAGCAGTGATGGAAGTAATGAGTTAATAGGAAGAATTCCTTTGCTTGAATCAAGGGTACAAGATTTAGAAAGTGATAGTGACTGGCATAAAGCAAGACTAGACTCAATTGAAGGAGCTAGTTATGATGGAGATAATAGTATTAGTGTAAAAATTTATAATTTAGAAAGAAAGGTAGATGCACTTGAGTGGACTCAAGAAGAATTGAGTTGGGAAGTATTTCAATTAAGTAATGATTGGGTTCTTGATCATGCAGATTTATGTGATCAGCAAAGTGAGATAGGAAAAAGAGCTTGTTTAAATATGCTTACTAATGTTTACAGATCTTTTATTAGCGATGACCCTCAATACTGTGAGAGAATTGGAGATTCAGATTTAAGAACAGTTTGTCTAAAAGACTATGATACAGATAACTACTCTTATAGAGATTGGTATGATTCTTATTTTCTAGATGTTGAAGATATTCCAACACCAGTAATACTTGATAAAGCAGGACTTTGTGATCAGAACAGCTTGCAAATAACAAAGCAGGAGTGCTTAGATATGTTAACTCATGTTAAGAATGCGATAGAAAATAGTGATATAAGTTATTGTAATAACATACAAAACTCAGAAGACATGAAAGTAGCATGCATTACAGGAGTAGAAAACTTTGATTCTTACACAGAATGGTATGATTATTATTTTTTAGGGGTAGGGGATCCAGGAATATATTCTTAAAAGAAATAAGATTGAGGACCTTTGGACCGCAATCTTGTGATTATAAATCAGTATTGTTTTGGGGTTGATGGAACTCTGTATTCTAATTCTTTTTTAAGAGTCTTAATAAAGAAATTTATTCTTTTCAACTCTTTTTCTAAAAGCAATTTTTGCTTAGCAATAGAATACAGCTCCTCTCTAAGTTGTTGTTCTACTACCATGTAATATTAAAATCATTTTAGTATTTAATAAAGCATAATCACGAAAAAATTAGAACATGTTACTACTCTAAAAAATAGTGACAAATAAAAAGAACCTGCTGGTTCTTTTTGAATCTTCTCTAATCACTGAACAGCAATTTCTAATTGCCTCTGATGAAATCGCAATAATATTTATTAATTATAAGGTACAACATATACTATGCCATTTAGTAAGGAATTAGCAAGACTTCAGGGAGCACTGTTATTATATGGAGAAAGAGTGAATCTAGTTAACAAAGATGGGATAAGATATAGAACAGAATATTATTTTCCTCTGCCTGAAGATAGAGGAAATCCAAGAGAACCTAAGAAGAGTATTGATAAAAAGGCTAAAACCTAGAACTTAAACTCAAACTTCTTCAAATCAATTTTTCCGTTCTTGATTGTTATCCCTTCTTTTTTTAGAAGTGTTATTTTCTTTTTGGTGCCAGTAGCAAATCCTCCGACACGTCCGTCCGCGTTGACACATCTATGGCACGGAACCTTAGGCCAGTATGGATTTTTATTCATTGCAGTTCCAACTGCTCTATATGCCTTAGAATTAATAGATCTAGCAAGAGCTCTATAAGTTGTGACTTTTCCTTTTGGAACTTTTCTTAATTTAGAGTATATTTTTTCAGCAAATGTTTTCATAAACAAATTAAGAACTAAGAATTTAAATAATTAAGCTCTAAGAATATTAAATGACATCCTCGCCACACTAAAGTGTGGAGTTTCCGTGATGCTCTGACTGATTTCTCACATATTCTT
>CAZPVF010000075.1:0-3222 GCA_964589955.1 Candidatus Woesearchaeota archaeon | reverse complement strand
AGAGTTGTACCATACTTAGGACGCTGTCGCCTTTAGGCGATCAGAGGAGGTCACATAGTCTTTAAACATGAATTAGAAATGATAATTTTGTTTTTATAACTATTGTCTTGTTTTATCAGATTCTTGTCTTTATTGTTAAGATATTCCTAAAACTTCTCTAATCTTAGAAAGCATTCTTCTAGCTGTTACTTTGTAGCTAAAGTTCTCAACAGCGTGAATTCTTGCAGATTCTCCCATTGTTTTTCTTAGTTCAAAATTAATAAGTAGTTGTCTAGTGTATTTTTCTAAATCATCTACTTTTGCCCTATATCCAAAAGTTTTTGGTTGGTCAAATTTTACTATTTGCTTTGTTGCATATCCCATTGAAGGATAAGCCCACTCTTCGTTTAGTTGTATAACTTCTGCTACTTCAGCTAGAAATCCTGTTTTACCATGAATTATTGTTTCAGCTGGGCCACCAATATTAATTGAAATTACTGGTTTTCCACAAGCCATTGCTTCTACTTGGATCATTCCAAATCCTTCTATTCTTGAGGGAGCTGCATATATATCACAAGCGTTTAGTGCATTTGCCATAAATTCTTGGCTCCACATATCATCAATAAAAAGAATTTTATCTCTTATTCCTAATTCATCAGCTAGTCTTTCTTCAATTTCTCTCCACTCATGAGCACATTCACTTGGCCATGCTTTTAGAACATACTTCCAGTCTGTAAAATCTTTATTAATTCTAGCTAGTGCTCTCATCATCTCTTGCGCTCCTTTACTTGTAACATCTCCTCCCATTGTAAGAATCATTACTTCATGATCTCTTACTCCTAACATTCTTCTTAGTGCCATATTTATGTCATTGTCTTTTACTGGCCTAAATAGTTCTGTGTCTATTCCTATATGCATGGGATAGATTTTACTTATGTCTACACCATCTCTTTTGTAAATTCCTCTTACCCACTCACTTGTTGTAAACATTAATTTTAGTTGGTTAAATTCCTTTTGATAATTTGCTACCCAACCATCTGCATTAAACCACGGAATTGTTTCAACACCCCATTTTAGTGGTTCACGCAAGATCTCAGGAACATTTCCCCAAAAACCTACCCCTATACAGATATCTGGTTTAAAGTATCTTAAATAAAATTCTTTTTGTAAGCTATCTGAAAAGTGACAAGGAATAACTTGTGCTCCTGCATCTAGAAGACCTTTATATAGGTAATAGCCTTGTAGACTCACTCCGTCAGGTTCTACTGGATATGGAAATAGAAGCAGTATTTTCATTTTCTCTTTTTATATATATTAAATGCTTCAATTGGTCCGGCACTATTTTCTTCAAATCCAATACCTCCTCTGTCATAGCCATAGACATCAATTGCTAGCTTTCTTTTCATTAAGAGTTCATCGCGATTTAGTTTTATAAAAATATCTGCACTAGGATTCACTTTTGCATATCCTTGATATTTGTTATTAATTTTTTTGTATGAAAAGAAAAATGCTTTTTTTGTTTTTATTAGATTATTTTTTAGAGCAAAAGTTATTGCGTTATGAACATCAATATGTCTTGGATGATTGTATTCTCCATTTTTGTTATGGGTAAATAACATATCATATTTTTTATTTTTTATGTGTGGTGTGATTGTTTTAATTATTTCTTGGGGTTTAAGATGAAATTGGTGATTTTCGTCATCTAGATCATAGATGAATCCTTTTACGCCTAGAGTCTTTATTACTCTTTTGAATTTTGGGTAGCGGTCATGATCACTTCTGCGAGTAAGAGAGATTATAGTTGTATTCCAATTTTTTTTGTTTCTTAATAAGTTACCTCCCATCCAGAGTATTTCATCATCAGGATGGGCTACAATCACTAAGACTTTCTTTTTCATTAGAGCACAAAGATTTTTAATTAGTTAAATCTTTCTTAAATTATTAATTTGAGGTGAAAATGTTTGATGTAATAACATTTGGCTCTGCAGTCTTGGACGTATTTGTAGATACAGATGTAGCTGAGAGAGGTAAATTTATGTGTTATCCTGTTGGATCAAAGATTCTTCTTAAAAATATTAAATTTGAAATTGGTGGTGGTGGGACAAATACTGCTGTAGCTTTTAGTAGATTTGGATTTAAAACAGGATGGATAGGCAAAATGGGCGATGATTTGGATAGTAAGGAAATTTTGAGTATGTTAAAGAGAGAAAAAATTGAGTTTTGTGGTAAATTAGATAAAAATGATATAACAGGATATTCAGTTATTTTAGATAGTAAGGAACATAATAGGACTGTTTTAACTTTTAAAGGAGCAAATGATAATCTCTTATTTGATAAGTTAAATTTGAGAAAAATTAAAACAAAATGGTTATATGCAACATCGGTGATTGGTGAGAGTTTTAAGACACAAAAAAAATTAGTAGATTACTTAACTAGAAAAGGGGTGAGAATTGCTTTTAATCCTAGTGAATATTTAATTAAAAGAATGAATTTGGGTCCAATTCTGAGATTAACTGAAGTTTTAATTCTAAATAAAGAAGAAGCTGAAATGTTGTTGAAAAAAAATAAGGTGAGAGTTAAAGATTTATTATCGGGGCTACATTCTTTAGGACCAAAAGTAGTAGTAGTAACTAATAAAAATAAGTTAACTTGGGCATATGATGGTAAAAAGAAATATAAAATTTTGCCACACAATATAAAGGTTGTTGAGAGGACTGGTGCTGGAGATGCGTTTGGTGCAGGATTTGTTGCTGGGTTAATTGCAGGAAAAAGTATTGATGAGGCTTTAAAGTTGGGCTTAAAAGAGAGTGAGTCTGTGTTAAGGTATTTTGGAGCTAAAAATAAACTTTTGAAGATGAAGTTGAAAAAATGAAACCAAGACTATCTAAAATTATGAAAAAGGGAAAAGCATTGTTTTTAGCTTATGATCAGGGAATTGAACATGGCCCCACTGATTTTGATGATAGAAATGTTGATCCATTATATATTATTGATATTGCAAAAAAAGGAAAATATACTGGAATTGTTTTTCAAAAAGGAATAGCTGAAAAATATTATAAGGAAATAAAAAAGAGTGGTGTTCCTTTAATTGTCAAATTAAATGGAAAAACAAGTTTAGTTAAAGGAGATCCTCTTTCAGAAGAATTATGTACAGTAAAAGAAGCAGTTAAGTTTGGGGCTAGTGCAGTTGGTTATACTATTTATTTAGGAAGTGTTCATGAATCTGAAATGTTTGAAGATTTT
>CAZPVF010000074.1:2680-3225 GCA_964589955.1 Candidatus Woesearchaeota archaeon | reverse complement strand
AAGAAATATACTAAATATAAAATTGAGGGTGATAAAATCACAAGAGAAAAGTTTTGTCCAAGATGCGGTCCTGGTGTATTTCTTATGAATTCTCAAGGAAGATTATATTGTGGAAAGTGTCATTATAGTGAGTTTGAAAGCAAAAAGATAGAAGAGAAGAAAGAGTAGCAGGTGAAATAAAAAGGAATTTATCATGACGATCTATAATTTCAAAAAAGTAAAAGGTAGAAAAGTGATAGAGTGGAATAGTGGAAGACGGAGAGGATTAAAGGAAACAGCAGATATCTTAGGAGATATTAAAAAAGAAATAGATTTTTTGCTAAAAAATAAAGAAAGAATAAAAATTTTAGAAGTTGGATGTGGATATGGAAGACTCCTTCTAGAATTTAAAAAAATATATGGTAATAAAATAATTACATTTGGAATAAACAAAGAACCTCGCTGGAATTTAAAACTTATAAAAAAATTTGGTTTAGCTGAAAAAATATTCACTAAAAATGAAATTGATAAAAATTTACCTAAGCTATTCATTGCTGATGCAGATA
>CAZPVF010000074.1:0-2670 GCA_964589955.1 Candidatus Woesearchaeota archaeon | reverse complement strand
CTTCCTTTTAAGTCCAATACATTTGATTTAGTTTATAGTCAAAGAACAATACAGTATATTAAAGATAAAGCAAAATATTTGGAAGAATTAAACAGGGTTTGTTCTAATAAAGGTTTAATAATTTCTGATATCCAGAATGGAGCTCAAGATAGTCAAAATAGACCGTTAGAACTTCAGAATAGATGGGAAATTTGGAGTAGCAATGAAAAAATTAAGCATCTATAATGTTCTTTCAAAGAAAAAAAACATTAAATTGTATGTTGAGAAAGGGAATCCACAAGATAAATGCATTAGAATGACTAAGGATCCCAAGTTTAATTTAAACCTAAAATTAATTTCTTCTATTGATTTACATGCAATAAATAAAAAATGGTGGGGAATTAAAAGCATTTATATTTTGAAATGAAAAAGCACACTACTAAACTTAAAATTTATCTTATAAGACATGGAGAAAAAGATGAAGAAAAAAAGATTTCTATCAAAAAGAGGAGTTAAGCAAACTAAACTTTTATCTAAGAGGTTTAAGGATGTAAGATTTAGCAAGATTTATTCTAGTCCTTTAGAGAGATGCAAACAAACAACAGACATAATTAACAAACAACATAGCCTTCCTGTTGTTTACGATGAAGGGTTAAAGGAGGTTAGTGGAAAAATAAAGGAGTTTCCAGAGAAACACAAAAAAGAAATAGCAATAATAAAGAAATTTTATTCTAAATTAATAAAAGAAAAAGGAAAAATATTGGTCTCTAGTAGTGGGATAATAAATAGAATTCTCTTGGGTATGTTATTAGGGATCCCAATAAACAAAACTAATTTTATTCAAAATCCTGGCTTTGAAGGAGATGCTTCCTCTTGGAATAATTATCCTAATAATGAATTAATTACATTAAGAGATTGTAATGATAATAATCAAAATATTTATCCTGGTGCTCAGGAATCATGCAATAATGTTGATGATAATTGTGATGGAGTTATTGATAGTTTCTGTTCAGGGCAAAGGTATTGTTCAAGTGGAAGTTTAAGTTATTTGTGTGGAAGGTGTGGGATCTCCTGCCCTTCCGGATATAGTTGCTCTAGTGGTGGAACAGAGTGTTGTAGAAAGATTGGGGGACAGTGGCAATGTGTTGCAGTTCCTTACCCTGCTCAGCAACAAAATGTAGCTGCTAAATAAATTCTCTAACTGATTACTTTTAATCTGTTCTAGGTGTAGGGATTGAGTAATTATAATGCGTGGGGGCGTTCATCAAATCTTACATAAATCGCTATTGCCCACGACTTCTCTTTTTAAGAATATTAATCTTACCCTAGTAAGAGTATAAACCCTGGGATAGATGCCTCGAGAAAACAAATAGTACCTCAAGACCTCTATCCTGGGGAAAAAGAGGTGATACTATTTTTAACATATTAAACTATTTAAATGTTTCGTTCATGTTACTCTTCTGGAATGACACAAAATTATTCACTTCTAGTAGTAATTTAATACCACCACTTAATAATACAAAATATTGCACAAAAATGTATTATTTTAAGCATTTAGTAGCTACATTTTGGCATTTAGTAACTACATTAACGATAATCCTATAAAAAATATCTTAATCATATAAAATATCAATATAGTACTTAATAATATTTATAAAATCCCCAACCTTATATAAATAATGATAAATAAAGAGGTAGTAAAAGAGGAAAATAGCCCTATTATTCAAAATAACAATAATAATGGTGTAAAACAAGAGCAGATTCATGATATACTATTTAATCGCGAGATTGGTTGGCAAGACATTATTTATGATCTAATTAATACTGAACAACTTGATCCTTGGGATGTAAATATTACAATATTAACAAATAAGTACTTAGAAAAGCTTAGTGAGTTTGAAGAAGCAGATTTTTTAGTTTCAAGTAAAGTACTTCTTGCTGCATCACTACTCTTAAGAATAAAGTCTGAAATCCTACTTAATAAGTATATTAGAAGTATTGACGAGATTCTTTTTGGAGGAAAAGTTGAGAAAAAATATGAGATGGAAAGAATTGAGCTAAATGAAGAAATTCCTGAACTCACCTCACACTCTCCAATTCCAAGATTTAAGCGTGTAACATTGCAAGAACTAATGGAGTCGCTAAATAAAGCAATAACAACTGAAAATAGAAGAATAAAACGTGAAATTGTTAATAGAAATGCTCTACGTGAAGTTGGAATATCATTGCCTAAAAGAAAAATATCAATTAAAGACAAAATAAGGCAAATATACAAAGATCTCTTAACTTATTTTGAAAAGGATGAAGATGCAAAAAAAATTTCATTTACAGACTTTATTGGCACTGAAAAAGAAGAAAGAATTATTTCATTCGGACCTCTTCTTCATCTAGAAAACCAAAAAAAAGTTTGGTTACACCAAGATGCACATTTTGAAGAAATCTATATCTGGCTTAAGCATGTTTATTTTAAACATAATCCTGATCCTTTTGCTGATTTACGTGACGAAATAGAACAAGAAATTAAAGATCTAAAAAAATCTGATAAAGGAGCAAGAAAAAGAATTGAAAAACTCAATAAAGACTTTGAAAATCCTTTAGCAGAAATGTTTGATTAGTGAGAAGTTTCTGGAATAAGTGGTCTTTTACCACCCCCTACTTTGTTTACATCATTGTAATATGATCTAATAATAA
>CAZPVF010000073.1:0-3243 GCA_964589955.1 Candidatus Woesearchaeota archaeon | reverse complement strand
CATTTTGTCTTTATCCAAAGTGAGATTTCTTCTGCTTTCTTGGTTTTATATGTAATTTAGTTCTTCTCCAGTTTCTTCTATTTCTTGTCATTGTTGAAGGATGTACTCTTTTTCCCATTCCAAACTTCTTTAATACAGCCCAAACCGGTGCCCATTTTGTCTGTCTTTCTTTTTTTGCTAGAATTGCCTTTTTTTTCTGGTTTTTAATTCCCATTATTTTTTACCTCCAGAAACAACTTCTTCTTTAATACTTTCTAAGAATTTTTTGCCTTTTTCTGTAAGTTGTCTTCCTGGTTTTCTTCTTCTTACACCTTTTACTGCTTTTGCAATTTCAGTAAAACCTGCAGTATCGCTTTGCTGTAGGATTGTCCTAATTATCTTTCCTGAAGCTTTTCTAAACTCTTCAGGTTTGTATCCTCTGTTTTTCTTGCTACCATATTTTGTTCTTAATCTATTTACTCCAACTACTCCTTTTTTGTAGATTTGTTTTAGAATAGAAGCAGATCTTTTATGCCAGAAATCTGGATCTTCAATTGGTCTTTCTTTTGCTGGACCAGATTTAACAAATTCACTCCAATCTGGAGCCTTAAATTCAGGAATAGTTTTTAGAGCCTCAGCTAATTTTTTATTATAAATATGCGCGTCTAATTCATATACTGGATTTACCATTTTTCTATGTATTATCTGACCACTTCTTACGAAGTTAGATAGTTATATATTAACTATTTAGTCTAGAATATTAGAATATTTAGGGTTTTTAAAACTATGCTTTAGGCTGCTAATCCTTCTTTTATTCTCCATTCATTAAACTTTCTTTCTTCTTCATTTTGTGCAACTATAAATATTTCTGCCCAATTATTCATTCTTTTTCTTCCATCAACTTTTTTATGTGAATGTAGTGCATACTCTCCTAGTTCTGGATGAATTTTATCAAATTCCTGAAAAAGATAATTTATGAGTTCTAAATCATCTACTTTTAGATCAATCGCTCTTTTACAACCTTGTGCTAGTCCTCTTAGCTGGTCGTGCCCAAGAGGAATTATCATATTTTCTCTTTTAAAGCAAATATCATGTCCATCATATTTTGGCACATAACTAATTCTCACTTCAGAATCCTCATAACAAATATTTTCTTTTATATAAATAATTTTTCTTTTTTATTTAAATAAATTATCGTACTGTTTTTCTATGTTTTTTTACTGCAATTGTATACCCAATAGTCCTTGCTGTGTAATTATTACCCAAATTATCAAGAATCTTTTGAGTAATTTTTTTTAACTCAGCTTTGTTTCTACAAATGCTTTTTAATACACTAATTTTGACATTTTTGTGTTTTTTGAAAATATTAGTAATAGCTTCATAGAATCCATTAGTTAATCCATTTTTTCCTAACTGAATTGTTCCTATTGCATCCAATTTTCTAACTCCTTTTTAGAAACATTTATTTTTTTTAATTTTTTTATTCCAAAAGTTCCTAGCTTCATTCCTCTATCTTTATATATTTCTCTACCTTTAAATCTGTGAACTATTACATCATCATTATTCTTTTTCCAATCACGAGAAAATCTTGCACAAAATACTGCTGCTTCTTTAATGTCTCCTTTTTTTGGTTTTCCTTTAATATTAACAAACGGACTTCCAGCCATTTCTGTGTGAAAAACTTCTTCATTTGGCTCGACTTGGTTAATTAGTTCCTCATTATTTTTAGCATCCTTTCCAGCTAAAACTGTTGAACCATTTTTTGTTATAAACTCTCTAAATCTTGGCATATTAGTTTTAAGAAAAATGACTTTTTATAATTACCTTTGTCTAGGCAGACCCCACTTCTTTATTGCTTCTCTTAATTCCTCATGATCTTTTGAGTATTTTTTTAATGTAATGTTATTTAGTGTTGCATCTACTGCTTGCCTCATTGAAATTGCTCCAACTTTAGATCCTTTTGGATGTCCGTGTATTCCTCCTCCTGCCTGAATTATAAGGTCCTGACCCAAATGTTTTATTAAAAAAGGAACATGTCCTGGATGAAGCCCCCCTGATGACACTGGCATAACTGGTAATATTTTACCCCATTTTTGTGCTAGTCTTTTATGAGTTTCCTTAACATCATTAAGTGATATTTCCTCAGCAATATCTTCTATATCTTCGATATCTCCTTCAAGTTTTCCAATCCCTGTTCCAATATGGATTTGATCTACTCCAGCAAGACGAGCAAAATCAGCTAAAACCATCATACTTATTCCGTGATTAGGGTTTCTATCAAAAGCTGCATGCATTGCTCTATGTGCGTGAATTGCCATTTTAAATCCTGCTTCTCTTAGACTCTGTACTGCAGCCCATCCAGCTGTAATTATATCAATCATTACATATTTTCCTCCTAAATCCTCAACTAATTGAGCTCTCTTTATCATCTCTTTTGTTTCAGCAGTAACATTTACTAAATATCCTTTTTTTTCTCCAGTCTCTTCCTCAGCCTTATGCTGTTTTTCTAGAGTTCTTGCAATTCTTTCTTCAAATAAATTGAATTTCTGACTAGATAAATTTTCATCATCTTTTACTACATCACATCCTCCTAACCAAGACTCATAAGCACTTTTTGCATGATGTCTTGTATTAAGTCCTAATTTTGGCTTAACAATTGTTCCTATTAAAGGCCTTTTTTTTACTTTTAGTATTTTTCTTATTCCCTTTATTCCATATTTTGGTCCAGAATAAGATTTTAATATTTTTTTAGGAAAGCTTATATCTTCTAGTCTTATTGCTTTTACTGCTTTCATACCCATTATATTTCCTGCAATTGAGGATAAGATATTTGGAATATTATCATACTCAAATAATTCTTGAGGATATGCAATCTTTACCCAGTTTTTTTTAATATGAAAAACTTGAGCTCTAAGCTTTTTTACATAGTCCATAGCTTTAATATCAGTCCATGTTCCAACACTTGATTCTAGTGCTACAGTATTAACAGCCTTTTTCACAGATAATCCTCTAGCAGGATGCACTTTAAATAAACAAACTAGATCATTTTTAGGTTTATATTTCAAATTAATAAAATCAAACTTTTCCCTCATTTTTTATTACTAATAAAATTTTGTTTAAATAATTATCTAAGTTTTTTTACTTTTGCTCCTTCTTGTAAGTCTTCAATAGCATATCCTTTTTTACTTATTTTTTCTCTTAATTTATCTGCAGTAATCCAGTCTTTTTCTTTTCTAGCCTTTTCTCTTTTTTTAACTAATTCTT
>CAZPVF010000072.1:0-3478 GCA_964589955.1 Candidatus Woesearchaeota archaeon | reverse complement strand
GAAATCAGTCAGAGCATCACGGAAACTCCACACTTTAGTGTGGGGAGGATGTCATTTCTAATAATTCCTCTTTTGTTTGAAAAGTATATGTGGAAGGTCTAACTATTCTAATAAATCCTTCAATATAAGGATTTTGACCCCTGTGTTTAATAGTTCCATCTATAATTAAGACATCTTTTCTTTTTTTCTGGAATAACCATCTCATTTGTAATATTGGGTTCACCTTGATGTGCATATTTTCTTAAAAACCTGACCCTATTTTTATTACTAACAGGAACTTTTCTTTTAACATACATATAGGCTCTTTTTAATGCCATGAAAGTTTATAATAAAAATAGTTTATAAAAATAATTGTGATTATTCACTAGCAATGCTTTTATAACTCTTTATTCTAGACATATTATGAAAATTGGCAAATTAAAACTAAAAAATAGATTTTTTCTAGCACCAATGGTTGAAGTAAATGATATTGCTTTTAGGTTGCTTTGTAAAAAAGCTGGAGCTGCTCTTATTTGGACTGGAATGATAAACCCTTTAAGTAAGCAAATTTTATTTCTCGAAGATAATCCAGCACTTCAATTATTTACAACTAATACTAAAGGAATTAGTGATTTTATTTCTAAATATGAAAAAAAGGTGAGTCTTTTTGATTTTAATCTGGGCTGTCCAGCAAAAACTGCTAGAAAATTAGGGTTTGGTTCGTTCTTGCATCACGACATAAAAACAATAGAAAAGATTCTTAAAATTATGAAAAATTCAACTGATTTACCAGTTACTATTAAACTACGTAAAAGTAAAAATACTCTAGAAATTGTAAAAATTGCGAATAAATATTGTGATGCTATTGCAATTCATCCTCGAACACAAACCCAAGGATATTCTGGTGAACCAGATATTGCTTTTGCAAAAAAAGTTAAATCAAAAACAGATTTACCTGTAATTTATTCAGGAAATGTTAATATAAAAAATGTTAATGAATTTAATGATTTTGATTTTTTGATGATAGGTAGGGCTGCAATTGGCAATCCAGTAATATTTAGTAAGTTACTTGGAAAAAATAAAAAATTTACATATAAAGATTGGCTTAAACAAGCAAAAAAATATTCTCTCCCATTTCGCCAATATAAGTTTCAGGCAATGTGGTTTACAAAAAGAATGATTGGAGGAGCAAAATTAAGAAATGAACTTGCTAGAACCAAAAATCTGAAAGAAATTAAGGAGATTTATTCTATCTAGGATCAACCACCCTTCCCATAAATAAAATATTGCCTGTATATTTTTGTTGAATTATAAATATAAATGGATGATCTGCATCAAATATGTTGCTTGGAGCAACAGAAGTTGCGCCAATCATAATTGCAGTTGCAGCAGCAGCTTCAGTACCTTTTTCATCTACCTTTACATAAGCTTGATGGATTACCTTCTGTATAAATAACTTTTCTTCAAGAGTCATTCCTGAAAAATCAGCACTGCCATCTCTTTTGAATGCTGTTGGCATTCCCATAGCACTCAAAGTATTTGCCATAAAGTATTTTGTATCAAATTCAAATTTAGGTAAATAAATTGAACTTAGTTTTGTTTCTTTCATTTGAGCCTTATATTCTGCAAGTTTTTCAACTGAAATTTCAATATCTTCAATTGTATATTCAAGTGTTACTCTTTCTCCTGTGTCATAATCATAATAATCTCCTTGTTTTGGAAGCAAAATTAACATAGAAAGATCATCCCCTTTGTAAGGCAATTCTAAAACCTGCACTTCTCCAGTATCAACATAATTAAATCTGGCTTTATCTGGATCCATATACATTGTTGGAACTTTTACTACATTATCTTTAGTTATTTTAAAATCTCTGTCTCTTGTTTCTGATTTATCAAATTCCCATTCCCATGTTCCTTTAAAATAAATAGCATTTGTTAAAATCATTCTTGTTAAGGGATTAATTGCTCCTTCTGGAATAAGGTCTTTTATTTTATTATTTGTCTGTTCTTCAATAAAAGAATTAATTGTCTGTCTTGTCATTTCAGGTTCGTTTACAAAATCAACTCCTGCAGCTTTTCCTCCATAATAATCTTCAACATTATTTACATACTCTTCTAAAAATGGATAATCTTGTTGAAGCCATAAAGCATTACCTGTTCGTAATTCATACTCACTACTTCCTGAATTAACCTTATTATATATAGAAGCAAAATTTGGCCTTAGTAAATCGTATTCTGGAAAATGCATTATAGATACCATCTCATCTGCTGTTTTTCCTCTAGCCCCCTCATACACCATTGCAAATGCTGAAGAAATACTGTATGGAGAATAAAACATATTTCCTTGTTCAGTTTTAGCTAGCTCATTATATAACTCAAAAGCAAACTGATTGTTTGCTTCAACTACATTTGCAGCTCCTTGTGGAGTTGAGCCAGTATCATTTACAAGAACTGGCTTATTTGGTTCGTATGGATAAAGAAAAATTCCTGCACCAACAACTATTGCAACAACAACAATAACTGCAACAGCAGGGGCAATTCCTGATTTTTGTTTTATCATACTCTGCTTAGTTAGCCTCTTTTTATAAATGCTTTTTTTACTTCAATATTATTTGAAGTTATCTTCTTATTCCTTTCCAGCCCTCTTTTTTTAGTTTATTGAGCTGAGGGAACATTCCTTCATAAATAGGCTTTTGAGTTTTGTAAAAAATTCCTAATGGAATTTTTGTTTTAGGAGTAATTTTATTATAATCAAATTCTTCAGCTTTTCTCATTGCTGCTTGATAGTCTGAGTTGTTGTGGCCTGATTCTTCTAATGAATAAGTATATTTTTTATAATCAATCATTGTTTTATGAAATATTATGCACGGCTGAATTATTTCAACAAAACTAAATCCTTTATGATTTATTGCTTCTTTTACTATCCATGAAACTTGATCAATATCAGCAAATACCCGAGCAACAAAACTTGCACCACAAGAAAGCATAATTTTTATTGGATTAAGTGGCTCAGTTTTTACTCCTAGTGGTGTTGTTTTATCAATAAAGCCTTTTTCAGTAACAGGAGTTGGTTGACCAGTAGTAAGTGAAAAAGTTTTGTTATTATGAACAATATATGTCCAGTTAGAATTATATCTTGCTGCATGTAGTGTGTGAGCTACTCCTTCAGCATATGCGTCCCCATCTCCTGAAAACCCTAAAACATTAAGTGTAGGTCTTCCAATTTTTAGACCCAGGCATACTGGAGGGACTCTTCCGTGCAAACTATTTAGTCCAGGTAAATTAAGATAATCAAATATTTTTGCATGACATCCTATACCACTTACCATTGCAAAATCCTCTCTAGGTTTTCCTGTAGCCTCAATTGCTTTTTTTACTCCAGCTAAAATCATAAAATTAGGACAACCAGGACACCATGTAGGTTTATACTTTGTTTCAAGAGGTAATTTTTTTATTTTTTTCATTTTAGTCTTTTTTTAATTTCTTTTCTTAGCTCATC
>CAZPVF010000071.1:0-3724 GCA_964589955.1 Candidatus Woesearchaeota archaeon | reverse complement strand
TTTTCCAATATTTGGGTAACCTAGAACTCCAACTGTAATTTTATCAGACTTTTTTATTTTTGATGCAGTTACTTTAATTTTGTCTCTTAGTTTTTTTATTCCAGTTCTGTTTTTGCATGAAACTATCACAGAAGTTTCTGTAGGCAATTTTATTTTTGATTTAGTTATAAAATCAGACTTATTTAATACATTAATTAAGTATTTTTTGTTTAGTTTGCAGTAGTTTTCTAGATCGGTGTTTCTTGTGTCTTTTACAAAACGTGCATCAAGGATTTGTAAGATTATGTCTGACTGGTCTAGTACGCTTTGCGCTATATCAGGAAATTTCTTTTTTTGCTTTTTTATGTTTTTAGGATCTCTTGCTTGTCCTGTTCTACGTGACGAAAAACTGTATCTTGGTTTCATTTGGATTTTTTTGGAAGATAAATGAATGGAAATTTTATATTTACTTTCATTATTAAGAAAAGAAGTTAGGGTTTAAATTGATTTTGAAAATGGTTTAAATAGAAAAAGAAAAATAATAAAAATATAAATTAATTACATTGAAGATTCTAGTCCTTCTTCTGTGAGTATCTGATTGCTTTTTCTGTTAAATCCTTTAAGAAATCCTAAAAGAAATAATTCTTCAGTGCTCAAATACTGCAGATATTGGGGATTGATTTCAGGATATTTTTGTTTTTGTTTCATTTTTACCTCCTTTTATATTTAAGGCGTTCTTATTTAAATTAAATGTGAATTAATTTTATGAAACATTGATTCATAATTTATCTTGCAATGCTAATGATCCACCCGAAAAAAAAGGTTACAATGAGTATAAAAATAATTGCTAGAATTACTGTGATAACTGCTTTTTTTTGTTCTTTTTTTATTTCTTCTGGTGATTTTGTTTGAGGTATTTTATTTTTCATATTATAAAAATCTAGGAGAAATATACAAAAAAACTAAAAATAATATGCTCATAATAAGTAAAACTTTATTGAATATTTCTTTAAATTTATCTTTCATATATTTTTGAAATTTTATTTTTTTAAAAATAGTGTGAATAGAAAATCTGAAACTTTAATTCATAATCTTTATATACTCTATTTTTAGACTAAATTTATGGCAGTTCTTTCTTTGGGTAGTTATTATGGAATTGATTCTTTGATAGATCTTCTTATTGTTGTAGTTTCTATTGTTGTTTTTCTACAATCTAGAAAGATATATCTTTTATCTAAACAGAGAACTTTTAATTTTTTCTCAATTAGCTTTTTGATGATTGGAATTTCTTTTTTCTTTAAAATTTTAGCTAATCTTACTAAATTGTACGAAGTTACTTTTGCTCATCCTAGTCTTATTATTTCTATTTTTTCTAGTCTTGGCAATATAGAAATAATTCACTTGATTAGTTTTTTGTTATTTAAGGTGTTTTTTGTTTGCGGATTTTTAGCATTGCTTTTAATATTTTCAAAATCTAAAAATGCTAGTGAAACAGTGGTTTTCTTTTATTTAGGATTAGTAACAGTCATTTTTAGCATTTTTTATAATTTTATTTTCCACTTGACCTTGGTTATTGTTATATCTGCAATTTGCATTTATTTTTATGTTAGATTTATTAAAACAAGATCTAGGCTTACCTTGTATCTTTTTATTGCATTTCTTTTTATTTTTGCTAGTAATTTTGCGAGTATTTTTACACATTTGGATTTAATTATTTATATAGCTTCAGAGGTCATTATGTTTGTTGGGTTTGTAATAATTTTATTTGTTCACTTAAAGATAAAAAATGGCAAAGAAAAGATCAAAATTAGAAGTAATTAGGGACATACTGGATATTCTTAGAACTAATAGGAAAACTAAGATTACTCACTTAATCTATAAAGCTAATTTGTCTAATAATCTTATTAAAAAGTATATATTAGAACTTTCTAGAACCGGAATGATGCAAGAACTTGTTGAAAAAAAGAAGAAATTTTATATTATTACAAAAAAAGGATTGAATTTTCTTGAGGAGTATAATAGAATGAAGGCATTTACTGAGGCTTATGGGTTTGATTACTAATTATTTTTTTGAAATTTTCCATCTAACTAATAGTTTGGAAAATAAAATTGGAATTAAAAAGGTGAGTATGATGCTTGATGCAATGATTACTGAATATAATTCTAATTGGATAAGTCCACTATCAAATAAAATCTTAACAATTATTATGCTTGTGCTAAATCTGATAGATATTCCTGTTCCAAGAAGGATGGCTTTTTTTGTTCCCAATTCTTTTTTTCCAATTATATAACTTCCCAAAATTTTTGCAGAAATTGAGACTAAAACTATTATTAAAACTACTAGTGGGGCAGTAATTAAATAGTTGAAGTCCATGTTGGCTCCAATCCACAAAAAGAAAATTGGTGCAAAAAATCCATAGCATATTGTTTTTGTACTGGTTTTGATTTTTTTAATTCTACTTTTTGGTATGAATGTGGTTAAACCTACTCCTGCAAGAAGAGCTGCAACTGGTGCTATGTGGGCAAAGTCTCCTATGCCTATGAAAATAAATAGAATAAATATTATCAATAGAAATAAAACTTCTATTCTTGTAAATTTAAACTCTTCTCCCACAGGTCTTAATTTTTTAAGGCCAAATGTTAGTAAAAATAATACAAAAATGGAGACTAAAGTTACAATTATGCTTATTATTGAATGAACTTGTGTTCCAATAAATACTCCAATTATTATTAGTAATAGGACTTCAATTATATCATCAAGAATTCCTATTCCTAGAATGCTTTGACCTAATTTTGTGTTAATAATTTTAAATTCGTCTAGTATTGGTATGAGTATTGCTTCTCCAACTGTTGCAAAAGATAATGCAACTAAAAAAGAAATAAACCAGTAAATCCCAAAAATGTAGTGGACTAAAATTGTTCCAAGAATTGCTTCCAAAAAGATTATAAAAAATGTTGATCTAACAACAAATCCCCTACATTTTTTTAATTTTTTCAAATTAATTTGAAAACCTATTATGAAGAGTAAGAAATACATTCCTAATTGAGCTAGAAAGTCAAATGTTTGAGATTTAACTATTGTTTCAAATGGATTGTAGATTGCCATTACTGCTCCAATTATAAGAGCAGAGAAAATCCATGGAATTCTAATCTTTTCAAGCAGTTTTCCAATTATGAATATGAGTAAAAATGTTACTCCTAAAAATAAAAATATGTTTGTCATCCTCTTTTTTATAGAAATGTTATTATGTTTTATATAATTTGTGAAGAATGGTTTTTATATGAATGGACACAAAGTCTATATATCTTTAAGCGTAAGAGTTATATACTATTTATGATTTTTTGAAATATGGTTCATGAATCAAAGGTTATGCATGAACTGCATAAAAGAAAGAGGGTGTATTCAAAGGGTGAAAAATATCCTCATCCAATAAAATATAAGAGAGTTGTTGATAGATTAGCTTATGCTGCAGGAATAATAAGTCCAATAATCACTCTTCCACAACTTTATGATGTTTTAGTTAAAAAAACTGCTCAAGGAGTAAGTCTTACAACTTGGTTTTTTTATGTACTTATATCAATTGTAATGTTTACTTATGGTTTAGTGCATAAAGAAAAACCGCTAATGTTTATGTATGGTGCACATATAATAATTAATGGATTAATAACTATTGGCATAATTTTTTATGGATAGTTTATGATATCAATAAATCTTTTTATTTAGAGAATTGATAATTTTAATTAA
>CAZPVF010000070.1:0-3734 GCA_964589955.1 Candidatus Woesearchaeota archaeon | reverse complement strand
ATAATATTATCTTTGGTGATTGTAGGATTTCACCAAAGCCCTTTTTAAAGAATACGACACATAGAAAAAGTATTTTTTCGCCTTCAACTTATTTTTTTGATAAGCTAGTAAATAAAGTAATAGATCTGCGGAAAGTTTAGTTTTTATTCTTAAACATGCACTTTATCCAATTCCAACTTAGTAATAAGTGTATTATAATTAGTATGACAAAGATTATTGTTACAATATCATGGATCTGTAACCAGCCAAATCTATCAAATAAAAACTTTGCTCCAAGCATTCCACTTTTTTGTCCTGCAGGATACACAAACATTAAGACAAACCCAGAAATACTAACAATTAATATGTCTATAAATAGTGCTATATCTACAATAAATTTTATTTTTAATTTATTCACCATTTTTATTTTAAAGAGTTAATGGCTCTTTTTAAAACTAGTCTTAGTAAATTATTGCTTTTTATCTTTTAAAAAAAATTTTCTTCCTGTTTTATTCATTAGATTAATTTTCTTATTGTAACAAGATTTACAAATAGGATTAAATCTCCATCTTAATTCTCCTTTTTCTTTTTTACAGTAGTAACATATCATTGTATTTTTTATGTTGTTAGTAAAAATAAAATCAAAATAATTTGGCTTTTTAGTTTTAGTTATTTTTTCTTTTTCCTTTTTTAGAAGCACCTTTTTTTTCAGTAGAAGCTTTTTTCTTTTTTTCCATTATAGATCACTCCCTTACAAAATAGTCTGAAAATATATTTCTTTTTAGTATTTAAATTTATGCATAAAATTTGTGTCCCTTTTTAGTTACATTTTTTCTTGGATAAGTTTTTAAACTAATTGGTCATAAAATTGTATCTAAAATGGAGGTAAAAAATGCCTAAAAATAAAGAAGAAGATGATAAAGAAGATGATGAGGAAGAGGAATAGCTCTTAATAAAATTTTTTTATTTAGTTGTTTTTTAATTAGAGTTTTGTATGCTATACATTACAATCCATTAATAGATAGATTTATTATTGCTTTTTGTCTTTGTAAATTATGCCAAAAAAAAAGAAAAAAAAGACAAACTTTTGGAAATATATAAGAAGAGCACTTTTATTTATAGTAAAAATTCCTTACTACATTGTGAAGGGAATAATAAATCTTATAGAGATGATTTCTAAAAAAACAAAGGAAACAAATGTAAAGAGAAAAAGAGAGTCTATTAGGGCCAAATACGATCAATTTAAGATAATTGAGTCTCTTGAAGGAAATTATAAAACATGGTTTGACAAAACAATAGAGTCAGATAGTCAAATAGGAATTATTCTTGGAGCAAGAGGATCTGGAAAAACTGCATTTGGAGTAAAAATGCTAGAAAATATTTATGCTAAATACAAGGAAAAATGTTTTGCAATAGGCTTTAAAAAAGAAGAGTTTCCTTCATGGATTAAAGTTGTTTCAGATATCTCAGAACTAGTTAATGATTCTTGGGTACTAATTGATGAAGGAGGTATACTGTTTAGTTCAAGAAGCTCTATGAGCAGTGCAAATAAAATGCTAAGTAAGTTAATTCTTATTGCAAGGCACAAAAATATTAACATTTTATTTATATCTCAAAATTCTTCTAATCTTGAAGTAAATATCTTAAGGCAAGCAGATTTTTTGGTTCTAAAAAAATCATCTCTTCTTCAAAAAGAATTTGAAAGAAAAATAGTTCAAAAAATATACTCTGAATCTCAAGCTAAATTTAATAAATATTCTGAGGATAAAGGAATAACCTATCTTTACTCAGATAAATTTAGAGGATTTGTTTCCAATCCTTTACCAAGTTTTTGGAAAGAAGGAATAAGTAAGAGTTTTAAGTAAATTTTCTAGTTTTCTTTTTTTCTTAGTATTTTTTTAAAATCCCAAATAAGAGTCTTAGAACAAACTCTAAAATTATTAAGAATATAAGATAGTAGATCATTATATTCCAGAGTGCTGGTATTTGGCTTAGAGATGCTATTGAACTATCAATAGAGAAAAATGATATGTCTACTAGGAAAATACCAAGTAGTGCAAAAGGCAGCATTTTTGCTAAGTCTTTAGATAAATCTTCATTATAATATGCCATAACTCTTATTGTTGCAATAAGTGCAATTGATAAAAGTAGTACAATTTGAGCACCTTGTTCTTTAGATAAAAATGCAAGTATTACTGAAAGTACTACAAACCAAAAGAAAATTAATATTGGTAAAAAGAATATGTGTTTAAACACGTATTTTACATAACTAAGAAATTTAGAAAAACCTTTTTTTTTCTACACCTTCTTTATCTTTGTTTGTGTTTTTAAAGATATCTCTTCTTGCAACAAATCTGTAAAATTTAAAAATAAACATAGAATAAATTATCATTCCTAATACAAAAATTGCTAGTAGTTTGTAAAGACTCAGTCCTTCAGCTAAAGAAAAACCACTAGTTACACTCTGAAGAATATCCATAATCGCCATCTTTTTTTAAGAATATTATGTGCTTGTAAGTTTATAAATTTACGCTCATCTTAAATTTAGTGAGGAAATATGATCTCAGCTAGAACCCATAATAAAATTAAAAAGCCAATTAGCATACATAAAAAAACAATTAAAGATCTTTCTTTGTTTTTAATAGTAGCTATTAGTCCTATAAAAAATGAGGTGATTGCACAAAGAGCTGATAAAATTCCAGTTAATGCTAGCTTAAGATTACTGAAAAATTGTTCCCCCCCTCTTTCTCCTAACTCAATAAGAATAAAAAAGATTGCTAAGAGAACAATAAACCCAGCAATTAGAATTAATGTTACTTTTCCTAGATTGGTTTTTGGAAAAATTGCGATCTTCATTTCTTTTTTCTAAAAATAAGTCCAGAAATCCACGCAATTAAGGCTCCAATAAATGCATTAAATAAGGGTCCTGTAATAATCCCCATATAAAGTCCAATACTCAAAAATGTGTTTGCGCTTTGCGTGTCCATTCCTGCCTGTATCATCTGCTGCAACGCTTCATTAAAAATTCCAGGAGAAACATGAAAAGCAATTATTGCTGCAATTGCGCCAATTAGGCCTGAAATTGCTCCAGCATACGCTCCTGCTTTAGTGCAATTCTTAGGTTTATTGCCCTCTTTTGATAGAACAAAACCAACATAGCCAAAGACAACTATTATTAATCCCCAATTTAAAATACCATAAATTATTTCAGGAAGATAATTATTAACTTGAAACGCCAAAACCAAAATCGTCCATAAAACTAAAATTCCTACAGGAACATCAATAAATTCCCAGTAATATTTAAAATTCCTCTCTTGTTTGTGCATGATATAATTAATCACTTAGACTATATAAATAATACGTCTTAAGTCTTATCAAGAATTCTCTTCAAACCTTTTCTATATTTTTTTATTTCTAAGTCTTGTCTGATACTTGCTCCATTAGTAAGAATAAGATACTGAAACATTTTTGCTGCTTCTAATAAATCATTAGCACGTAATCCTTTTTCTAAAACTTTAATAGAATCATTCTCAACATCAAATTTCATATTATGCATTAATTTATCTGCATCTACATTATAACCTAGAGGTTCAATTAATCTCCATCTTGATTTTACTATCTCCCTATAAAAATCAGCCTCTTTAGTGAGCCTATTATTTGCTTCATTCATTATTCTATCTCTTTGAAACATTGTTCCTTTTTTAAATCTAGCTCTTATTTTTTCTGCCTCCATTAATTCATCAACAAATCTTTTT
>CAZPVF010000069.1:0-3735 GCA_964589955.1 Candidatus Woesearchaeota archaeon | reverse complement strand
TTTGAGTTTCATAAAAAGGCGAGACTTCGTTATCCTAGAGGGCATTTTTGGAGTAATTGCTTTTGTAATTCTTAGTTTGGTTGGAGATGGTGTAACAACAATGATTCTTGCATATACTATTGGTTTTGTTTTAGTGGGTCTTATTATTGGAGCAATTGTAAGTTATTTTAAGTATAGATAACTATCTTTATAAACAAAATTTTCTATTAGTGGGTTATGAGGAAGTGGATTGGAGCAATAGGAATTTTAATAATTCTTGTTTTGCTTTTTTTTATTGTAAGAGAAATTAATTTTCATGAAGCATATTATCTAGTTAGCCATGTTAATATTTATTGGTTTATTGCAGCTATTATTGCTACTGCACTAACTTTTATTTTATGGGCTTTTGGATGTATGTATATTTTTAGACCCTTTATAAGAAGAAAAGGATATAAAAAAGGAGACTTTTGGTTTTTTTTAAAAGCAACAATTTCAAGAGTATTTTTTAATCAAGTTACTCCTGGAGCAGGTGTTGGGGGTGAGCCATTTAAGGCACATTATTTGGCTAAACGATTTAAGAAGTCTAGAATGCAGATGTTAACAATTATTGCTGCAGACTCTTTTTTTAGAATGGTTGCATTAGGGTTGTTTGTTTTGTTTTCAATTTTGTTTGTATTCTTTTTTGTAAGTGTTAATAATGAATTAAGAATGATTTTGGAAGGAATTTTGGTTTTTGTTATTTTAATATCTGTTTTATTAGGATTTTTTATATTAAAGAAATTTGATTTTAAAATAGGAATTTTATTTAAGAAATTATATTATTTTAAGTTTGTAAAAAAGAGATTTAAGACTGCTGAGGATTTTGCTATTTATGTTGATAAAAGATTAAATAGTTTATCTGGGATTTTTAGAGAAATTGTTACAAGTAAGAAAAATATTGTAGTTGATTTAATAATTGCAAGTGTTTTTTGGATTACAAATATTTTTATTGCGTATTTTTTATTTTTGGGTTTTGGCGAGGTTGTGAATTTTTTTGCTGTCTTAATTGTTTTTATTATTTCACATGTTCTAGCTAGAATTACTCCTTTTCCTGGTGGTGTTGCAGTAACTGAAGGAGCAATGATTTTATTGTATTCTGCAATGGGATTTAGTGCATCTTTAGCTGTTTTAGTTACACTTTTACAAAGAATTATTTATTATTTTTTTAGTCTTATTATTGGTGGATTTATGGCTTTACATATGCAAAAAAGGATTAGTGGTATGAAATATGGATTTTTTTAATAAGGTTTATTAATTGTTTTATATTATTTTAATTAGTAAAAGAGATGATTTAGAAGATGCCTCCTTATAGAAAACCTAGTGTAGAAGACATATTTAGAAAATATGGTGCAAAAATAGAAGGACAAATGCGTGGTTATGAGGCTTCAGACGAAAATGGAGAGTATAGTAAGGAGTATGTAAAATTTAAAGCTGAACTTGCTCCTGATCTGAGTAGATATGAACGGTGGTGTAATAGTTTAGGAAGTGTAATAAAATTAAAATTATCTAAAAAAGATGAAGAAGAAGTTGCGCGTCACTTAAAGTATGCACATATTGATGTAGAACCGTGGCAGGCATTGACTTTGGCTGTTGTTAGTTTTGTATCAATATTTTTTATTGCAATTATTGCTTCAATTGCAGTGATTTTAATTAATGGCAGCTTTGAAGCTTTTCCTGTATTATTTTTTCTTTTGAGTTTGTTTTTGGGTTTATTTGTATTTTATTTTATTAGAGCTTATCCAGCTCGCCTAGCAAATAAGTGGAGACTTAAGGCATCGAGTCAGATGGTTCCTGCGATTTTGTATGTTGTAGTTTATATGAGGCATACTGCTAATTTAGAAAAAGCTATTGCTTTTGCATCTGAACATCTTCAGTATCCTCTAGCACTTGATTTTAAGAAAGTGTTTTATGATGTGGAAGTTGGAAAATTTTCGACAATTAAGGAGAGTTTGGATAATTACTTAGAGACTTGGAGAGGATATTCAACAGAATTTATTGAGGCATTTCACTTAATTGAAGGAAGTTTATTTGAACCTAATAAAGGGAGGAGAATAACTACTCTTGAAAAAGCACTACAAGTAGTCTTAGATGGAGTTTATGATAAGATGCTTAAGTTTACACATAGTGTTAGATCTCCTTTAACTAATGTTTATATGCTTGGAGTTGTTTTGCCTACACTTGGTTTAGCATTACTTCCTCTTGCTTCAGCGCTTTTGAGAGGGACTATTCAGACAATTCATGTGTTTTTACTTTTTAATTTAATTGTCCCATTTTTTGTATTTTATTTAACAGATAAAATTATTTTTCTTAGACCAGGAGGGTATGGTGAGACAACTCTTTTAGAAAGGCATCCTCTTTATCCAAGATATAAGAGTAGGGAACATTATTTTAAAGCATTTTTCATAGTATTGCCCTTACTTATTATTTCTTTACTTCCACTGATTTTTCAGTTTACACCTATTCCTGAAGCGCTTGGATTAGAGAAGGATTATTCTTTAGCCTCATTTGGTTTTGGAAAGTCTTTTAGTAATGAAATGTTATTTGATTTTGAAGAGGGAAATAAAGGACCTTTTGGAATTGGGGCACTGATTTTAGGAATGTTTTTTCCACTTTCAATAGCTTTGTTTTTTTCAATAGCTTATAAATCTAAGACTAGAGATTTAATTGTTGAGAGAAGGGCAACAAGAGACTTGGAAAGGGAGTTTAATAATTCTTTATTTCAGTTAGGAAATAGAGTGGGAAATGGAACACCTCCTGAGCTTGTTTTTGGTAAGGTTGCCGAGTCATCTAAAGGTCTAAAGACTGAAACATTTTTTAGAAGAGTTAATTATAATATAAGACAACTTGGAATGAATGTTGAGAAAGCTATTTTTGATAAGAGACGTGGAGCACTTATTTATTTTCCATCTGATTTAATTGCAACATCTATGAGAATTTTAGTTGAGTCAGCTAAAAAGGGATTAAGAATTGCAGCAATGAGTTTAATGAGTATTAGTGAGTATGTGAAAAATATTCAGAAAATTACACAGCGTCTTAAAGACATGCTTGCTGAAATTGCTTCAGATATGAAAAGTAATATGACTTTTTTAGCACCACTATTATCTGGTATTGTTGTTGGTCTTGCTGCAATGATTACTGCAATAATTGGAAGTCTTGATTTAGGCAGTTTTGTTGGAGATGTAGGTTTTGGTTTTGGTGTAGGGATGCTTAATGATTTATTTAGTAAAGTAAATATGATTCCGCCATATTATTTACAGATAGCTGTTGGAATTTATCTAATTCAAATTGTTTTTATTTTAACTAGGACTCTTGTTACAGTTGATGCTGGTGAGGATAAGCTTGAGAGAAGTAGTCAGATAGGACTTAATTTGAAAAAAGGAATATTTTTGTATTTTGGTACAGCTCTTGTTGCTACAATTGCGTTATTTGTTTTGAGTTTAATGGTTTTATCAGGCATTACTAGCTAATTAGTATTAAAAACATTTATTAAGAATATTTGTGTTTTTTATCTATGCTTAAGAGAGGAGTTATTTCAGACTATTTACCTTGGATATTAATTGCTGTAGCACTGCTTGCAATATTTTTTATTTCAATATTTTTTGTTGAGGAAGGAACTTATGGTTTTATTGATCAAATAAAAAATTTATTTAGATGGGGGTAATATGGCACAATTAACTGTTGAACAACTAATAAAGATTATTATTGGAATTTTTGTAG
>CAZPVF010000068.1:0-3757 GCA_964589955.1 Candidatus Woesearchaeota archaeon | reverse complement strand
AAATGGGGAAGAGAAAGAATCAAAAACATTTGATATTAATCTGGATTTAAATACAATTTTACCAATAGTTCTTGGGGTTGCTATTCTTACGATATTAATTATTCTTGGGATTGTTGTAATGAAAAGATAATTTATAACTATCCCGTTTAACGTTTAATAGAAAGTTTGATGTTCTTACTTTTCATTGATGTAATCTTCAATAAAAGTTTCTTTTCTTCCCCTTTGTTCTTTTTCCCATTCTTCAGTTTTTGAATATTTTGTGATATGTTTTTCCTTACAGTGGGGACAAACAGAGGGTTCACCAAAAGATTTTTTGCTTTCCCAACGATAATCACATTTATCACAGACCCAGGCTCTGCCTTTTCCCTTTTTTTCTTTTAAATTATTTTCAAATTCTTTTTCAGCTTCTTTCCTTAGTTGCCTTTTTTTCACTATTTCTTCATTTCCTCTTTTTCTTTCTTCCTCAATTTTTTTCTTCCTCTCCTTTTTATTATAATTAATCAATTTAATTAAACCCCCTACAACAATAAGCATAGATCCAAATAGGAGAAGACCTCTTTCAAACATTGCTTTGCTAGTTGTAGCTTCTCCAATAAAATCTTCTTCTTCAGAAATTTCAACAGAAACCCCCACAATAAGAAAACCTACAAAAATAAACCAAATCCAAATCTTACCTAGTTTTTTCATCATAAAATGAGGGGTATGGGCTTAAAAAAGATTACTAATATAATAACTTTGTTTTAATAATGAGTATAAGAAATAGATGTTTCTATAATTCTAGGATTTATTGCCTTTTTTCTTTTTACATTTTTTCTCATGTTTTTCACATTCTTTGGCATATTTAAATTGTTTTTCACAATTTTCACATTCATACCTTATCGTTTCAGGTTCTTTGGAAGAATTATTGGTCTGACATAAACTAACAATAAAAACTATGAGTGCTACAACACCAAACAATGAAGACCCAAATAAAAGAGAAACTCCCAGAATTACAAAACTTGTTACCATAGTAGAATAATTGACCATCTTACTTACTACAATATTATGAGTTGGCTTATTTAAAACTTACTACTATATTGTAGGATGTCCAAGAGAACTTCATTTGAAATAAAAAAGAGAATATTAGGACTGTTAAAATCTTCCCCTCTAACCTTTGCTCAATTAGGAAGAAAAACTGATACGGGCTATAACACAATTAAAAATAATTGTAATGAACTTGAACTCTATGGGTTTATAAAAATAGAGAAAAATAAAAAACATCCAAGAAGTGGGAGACCTTTCTTTGAGATAAAAATAACAGATAAAGGGATAGAGTTCATTAAAGAACTCTAGTTTTTTACATAGAATAAATTAATAATGTTTTTTTTTATTTTGCAAGCTTAAACCAATTATCTTGCTTTTTTTTGTATTCGGGTTTAAGAGAAAGGGAAGAATTTTTTGTGGATTTTTCTAATTTTTCCCATGATTTTTTATACCACCTAATAACATTTTTTCTTACTATTTTTATTTCTTTTTTGAACCCCCATTTGCAAGCTAATAAATCTGCATCCATTTCTGAAAATTGTGTGCCTCTATTTTTTGAGGCAAAATCACGTCCTAAATAACCATGCATAAGATGAGTGTGAGCAAACTCGTGAGCAATAACTCCAACCGCATAGTCTTTTCCCTTCTCTAAAATTTTAATGTCTAACAAGATGTTATTCTCTTCATTAACTTCTCCCCCTGTATCATCTTTCACGTCGTATTTACAAGTAAAAACAGAGATAAAAGGAAGTTTATCAGGTATTCTTTGAAGAACTTCTATTACTAATTTTTTAAGATTATTATTTTCAATATTTATTTCTATATTTTGTTTCATTTTTTAGTCTTTGAAATTTTAATCTTTGGTATTAAAGAATCTAGATTTGTCTTTGTTCTAAGGATATGTTTTTTGCCAATTTTATCTTTGGTATAAAAATTCTTCTTTATTGGACTTATTGTAAGACTCTTTGAATTACCTTTTTTATTTTTATACTTCGCTCCAACATAGGGAATTGCTTTTTTACTAATATGGCCAAAAACTTTTATTTTCCCAAATCGTTTGCCAAATAATTTCATTTTCCTTCACACCATTCACAAGATTTACTTGGACAATTCCCATCCAACAACTTCAAAGCTTTCTTCCAAACCTTTTCAGCACTTTCTACATCAACTTTCATCTTAACTAAAGTCGTATTAAAGATAACTTCTCCAGTTGTCATAACTTCTTTTGGTACATAAAATAATAAGAAAAAATAATCTTCTGTCTGGTAGCCATTCTTTCTTAGTAGGAAATTGTAGGTATTCTGCTGAAACCTATAGTGTTCTGCTGTGTCCTCTTTTAGCGCATACCCTCTTGTTTTATAATCCAAAACAATTAATTTTTTTCCTTTAACTAGAATATTATCCACTGCCCCATGCAATTCGTTTCCTTTTTTGTCTATAAAGGAAACTCCCTTAAAATTGCTCTGCCAAATCTTTAATTTTTCTTTATCCTCAAATAACTTCATATTTTGGCACTCCCCATTTTCGCATAATTCCGGTGGGAGTTGTCCTTTATCTCTAAATTTATCAAAATGAATCTTTAAAATTTTATCCATTCCAGAAGGAAGACTTGGAAATATTCCTGCAGGTCTTTTCCAAACTTTATGTTGAGCTAACCAGAAACATCTTGGACAATCTTTCATTAAGTTTAATGCGCTTGGGGATAGTTTGGTGACTAAATCGCTTTCCGAATTTCTGAAATATAATATCTCGAATAGGCCTAAGGCCATATCCTCTCAGCCTTAGTTTTTGAATCTCTTTTGCAATTTCTGGAAACCTAGATATTTTACATCTGACAACTTTCATAGAATAAAGAACGTTTAATATTATTTATAAGTTGTGTTTTATCGAGGGTGTTTTCAGTTTTTATTGGAATTTAATTACTATTAATCACTCTTTTCAAACTCTTCAAGTTCCTTATCCCTTAGATTAAGTATTTTTTTAATTTTATCTACAGCATCAATACCTTTATCTTCCCATTCTCCCCCAATCTTAAAACTATCCTCTATCTTAGCATGTTTTATTCCCAATTCAATAGTCTTAACGCTTATGGGATCTCTCAAAATAGCAACTTCCTGCATCGGACACCTTGCAACTAACTCAGTTGAACCTATTTCTAATCCATCATACTTACTTTCAATAGATTCTTTTTTTTCCAAAAATTTCTGAGTATTAATTAATTCTGCTTCATAAGGGTCTTTTGCAAGAGTTCTAAAATAAAATCTCACCTTACATCCTTTTTTTGTTTTATGAAATCTAATAGAACCATCAAGATAAGGAGTTTTGTATCCCTTCCAATTCTTTGGATGAAATTCTATCCAACATTCTTCTTTAACCAGTTTCCTTAGAAACATTTCAGGTAACTCCTTCACAATGGCTTCGAATACAAATGCATGAGCACTTATGATTCGTTCTTCATTTTTTCCAAAATCATACCCCAAGAGGATTCTTCTTATCTCTTCCCTACGTTCAGGAATTAATCTATAGATTTTAATTGGATGTTTTATAACATATAAAACTCCCTTTTCATGAAGCCTTGATAACCCCTTAGAAATAGTTCCTACTCCCGATCCCAACTCTTTTGAAAGTTCTTTTTGTGGAGAGCCATAAGGATATTTATACAAATATCTTAAAAGCAACATTTCAACTGGAGATAAGGGAACTTTTTCCCAGGAAAATTTAATCTTTTTTCCCT
>CAZPVF010000067.1:0-3819 GCA_964589955.1 Candidatus Woesearchaeota archaeon | reverse complement strand
GAGTTGTACCATACTTAGGACGCTGTCGCCTTTAGGCGATCAGAGGAGGTCACAGTTTTTTTATAAATGTTTGCCTATACAACAATTCTTATAAACCCCATATTCTAACTGAAAATAATGGTAGGACAGTGCGGACAAAGAGCAGATCTAGAAATAATAAGTAATTTAGATATTGCAAATAAACACTTAGGTATGGCTTTTACAAGATATCAAGATTATATTAATGCTGACGGGTTTTCATTTCAAGAACCTGGATCACTAAAATTAATGCCTAATAAAGCTTATACTGCGATAGCAGAGGTTGAGGTCCGATATAAAGATAATAGAAAAGCAGGAATGCTTTATGTTGTTGCTTTTGCACCAGGAGATGGTACAGGAAATACTAATACTTACAAACACAACCAAATTCATATTCCTTTCTTTTACGAATACGTTAATAAGAAGGACGGTCTTGTTCCAAGATCAAAAACAACTCCTACAAAAACTATTGAGGAGTATTTTTTTCCATTTTTTACTGTTTTTAGAGATGAAGTCTATGATGACGGAGTTTGTCTAGATGAATTAACTTTATATAACAAAGCAGATAAACTTCCAAGTGTTTCAAGAGGAGCACATTTAGGAATGGAGTCTAGGCATTTATTTGAAGCTCTTATGCAAGGTCATGACTTGGTTGATCCTCCAAAACCAAAAATTCAGTACACTGTTGGACAAAAAAATGGTACAAGATTGGGAGATCCGCACTCTATTTTTTATAACAATCTTAATGCACCTCCAAAATCAATACAGGTTGCAGGTTTTTTAGCTATAAAAGATCCAAATGATCCTTTGATTCAAGTTGTAGGTAAAAATGCACAGTGGTCACTTTGGGAAATAAATAACCTTACTCAGTAAGTTTTTTTAACCCAGATTCTTTAATTATTACATGAAAAAGGCTAAAAAGAGGTATCCTAAACACCATAAGATTCACAAACGTCACCATAGAGTAAAACTAGCAACACTATTTTTTACTAAAATTGTTATCGCAATTGTTGCATTTACTATTGGATTATATCTAGGAACATTTACTAATAGCACATTTGCTGCACTTTTAATTGCATTTGGTCTTGCAATACTTACTTACCTGTTCACAGTATTACATGTTATTGATTACCTTGAATTATAATAACCTTTATTAACAAAAAATGACTAAGAAGAGTATGAAAAAGAGTGGAATTTTAATTCTAGTTTTACTAGTTTTCTTAGTACCACTTGCGCTAGCCTCTCCTATCGATGATTTTCAAAAAGCAGTAAAAGCAACAGCTTTTTATGCTGAAAATAATGAAGCAGGAAATCCTGATTATAATTATGCAAAATTATTAGTGTACTTTTTTTCAGTTGAAGAAGACCTAAATGCTTTACTCAAAATTAAAGGAGACACAGAAATAACACCTGAAAATCTTATTAATATTTTAGGTGAACCAGACTATACTTACTGGATTCAGAATTCTTGGGAAGAAACTGAAACTCAGATGCAAGATCCTGTGCCAACTTGGTCAGGAATTATATATGAAGGAGAAGGACTTCTTGTAAAATTAAAAGTCACGCCTTTCCTAACCCAAGAGAATGAGATTTTATATAAGTCAGATATAACACATGTTTTCAAACAACCATTAAATGTACAGGATTTAATATCAAGAATTCCTGACATTGAAAATCTAGCTAAGACCTACTCTCTAAGCTATGATGATGAGGACCAGTCACTTATTGATGCAAACGCGCTTGCAGAAACTTCAGTAAATTTTGAAGTAATAGCTGAAAAGGTATTTGACCAGAGTGATGATTTATACAAAACAATGACAGATCTTTTTGGAAAAGAATCTTTAATTTCTGAAGAACAAGTTGCGACAAAAGAGTATGAAATATACAATAAAGGAAAGAAAGTAATTGCTGTAGTATCTACTTGTGAAGATTGTTCAGGATTAAAAAGTAAAAAATGGATTTTGTTGGATTTAAAAATGTTAGGTGAGCAAGGAACTGAAATAGGGTATTATCTTGATCAAGTCTTAACTGGAGAATTTGCAGAAATGGGAATAAACAAGCTAAAAATAGAAATAATAAATAGAAATAATAAGTTAAGTGAGTATTTAGAAAAAGAGGAATTTGCTAAGGCATACAATACAATGAATGAGTTAGAAATTTTAAGTAAGTTTTTAAGTGATAAAGTTAATGAGGGTGAACAAGGAGAAATAATAAAGAATTATATTGGGGTTCTTGATTTTTATGTTTCAGAAAATGGTCTTTTCACAGGATATCCTTTAGTTAAAACTGATTTTTACACAGAAAAGAAATTTCAAAAATTAATTTATGTAGATTATTCTGAGGATAAGTCAGCTGAGATTTGTGATAACAAAGCTGATGATAACTCAAATGGTCTTATTGATTGTGCTGAAGAGTTTTGTTCAGGTCAGATTTGCTCTACAAAAACAAATTTAGTTGATGGGGTTACAAATGCAATAAAATTATTTTGTATTTCTGGAGAGTGCAAAGAAAAACCAGAAGATTCTAAAAAAAGATCTATTGTTTGTGGAAATAGAGTTTGTGAAGAAGATGAAGAAACTACTTGTCCCACAGATTGTGCAACTGACTGCCCAGAATATGAGCCTATTGATTGTTCAGGAAAAATTGTATTTACAAAATATGATGAAAATGGTTGTCCTCTTCCTCCTAAGTGTATAAGGGGTGAAGGAACATGTGTAACTGATTCAGATTGTGTTCAACCGCTTTGTGGAAAATCAAACTGCATTATTGAAACAGGACAGAATTTTGGACAGTGTAAATTAACTGAAGTAGAACAGTGTAGTCAAAAAGAGTGTACTGATGGTGAAGAAAAAGTTTGTTTTGGTGTTTCGAACACACAAATAATTACCCATATTTGTGAATTAGGAAAGTGGAAAGAAACAGGAGAAATATGCCCTGTAGTTAAAGTAGAATCTCCTACAGAAGAAAAAGCAGGTGGAGTAGCATCAATCCCTGTTACATCAATCCCGCAACTAAAACAACCAACTACAACTATTGTAACAAAAACTGTTGACTGTAATCCTGGTGATTCTTTTGTTGCAGGAGTCTGTAAAACTCCTCTAACAAAAAATAAAGTTGCAGTACAGACAAGTACACCCATTGAAACCAAGGCAGCAACTTTTACAGGTTTTGTTATTGATGTGGGAATAACTGGCGAAAATGTAGTAAGTACTGGAAACCCAATTTCAGGAAATCCTATAACTGGTGTAGCACACGATCCAGACATAGCAAATAAAGAGGTACTACAAAAACCAACATCTCTTGCACCAACAAGAGAGTATCAAGAAGAACCCAAGGGTTCATTTATTACTGGTGGTGTGAGAAGTTTTCAAGAAATAGAAATAGAACAACCTGAAAAAAACCTTCTTGACAAAAGCGAGAGAGGAGATAGAAATCTTCCATCTGAAGTTAAAGAAGCATACATTTTAGAAGGGTTATTAAGAGAAGATAGTAGTAAAAATAATGCTATAATTTATTTTACATCATCAGGTGAAAAATTTGGACCGATCTCAACACTTTTAGATAGGTACAGAAGCGAGGGTGCAGAGCAATTGAGCTATAAATTACAATTACTAAGACAAAAAAATAGAAGACTAGCAACAACACTAGACAATGATTTTGCTCAATGGTTTGAAAATTTCTTAGTATCAAAAAATGATCTTTCAACAAAAAGGAATGCTCTTTATGAAATTTATAATGAGAATTTTAAATTAAAAAAATCAATGGCAACACTGATGAATGGGCTTAAAATCAGAACTCTTG
>CAZPVF010000066.1:0-3908 GCA_964589955.1 Candidatus Woesearchaeota archaeon | reverse complement strand
CGACATTAATTAGGTGGTTTACTTGAGTAAAAACATCTGGAAAATTTTGTGCTACAACCATTCTTGCAACTATTTCACCTTTGAAATTTTTTCTAATTTTTTTCACATTTGTTATAACTTTTTCATATGTGCCTATTCCTTTATTATAGTCTGTAACTCTTTTTTCACCATCAATACTGACGAGAATTCTCTTAAATTTTTTCAAATATGGAATAGGAATTTCATTTATGAGCTTTCCATTAGTCTGAATACAAAATTCACAATTAATATTATCCATAATTCTTTTTATTTTATCAAGGCAAATTAGCGGCTCACCACCGTAAAATATTAGAGTATCATTAGGTCTAAGTAATTTTTTCAATTTTGAAATAGAAATTTCAGATTCGACTGGAGCATTATCAAATTCCCACTTTTTATTTAAGCCGTTGTCAAACTCTTTTAGACTCTTCTCGTAGCAGTATCTACATTTTGAATTACATATTTCAGTTAATATTATATGATAATGCATAATTTACTTGAGAATAAGTTATTTAAAAAACTTATTTAGGCTAAAGAAACTAACCCTTTAGAATATGATTTTTCAACTTTTCTTAAACTATCATAATAAAATAATGTAGATCTTCTAGTTACTTTATTTCTTTTTGCAATATATCTTATTCCAGTTGTAACATGAGTTTCTGCTTGATATCTATGAAATTTGCTTTCATATTCTCCTCCATTCTCATCGATTTTCTTCCTTGTTTTTTTTAATATAAACATCTTAATTATAACCACCCATTCCCATTCCTCCTGGAGGCATTGGTCCAGGACCAGAGTCTGATGTTGAAGCTATAACATCATCTATTCTTAGTATCATTATAGCAACTTCACTTGCACTATTTATTGCTTGGGTCTTGATTTTTAATGGTTCAATTATTCTTGCTTCTAGAACATTTTCAACTTTGTTTGTAAATAAGTTTAGGCCAGCGTTTTTTTCTCCACTGTCATGCTTTGATTTCATTTCAGTTACAACATCTATTGGGTCCATTCCTGCATTTTCAGCTAGAGTAGAAGGAATATATTCTAGAGCACTAGCAAATTCTTCAACTGCGAGCTGCTCTCTACCACTTAATCCTTGAGCAAATTCTCTAAGCTTTTTTGATAATTCAATTTCTATTGCACCACCACCAGGAACTACATGCCCGCTTTTTATTGCAGTAATTACATCACCTAATCCATCTTTTAATGCGCGTTCTATTTCATCAATAACATGTTCAGTTCCACCATGAATTAGAATTGTTAGTGCTTTAGGATTTTGACATCCCTTAACATGAGTAAAAATATCATCACCATGTTTTACTTCTTCAACTGTGGCTGCATTGCCTAATTCAAATGGAGTTAATTCAGATAAACTACTAACAATCTTTCCACCAGTTGCTTTAGCCACTTTTTCTAAATCACTTTTTGCAACTCTTCTACAAGCATAAATTTCTTCTTTACTTAATAAAAATTGCGCAAAGTCATCAATTCCTTTTTGGCATAAAATTACATTTGCTCCAGTTGTTTTTAATTTTTCAACCATTTCTTTAATTACTCTCTCTTCTTCAGATAAAAAATTATGAAGTTGATCAGGACTTGATATTGAAATCTTTGTATCAATTTCAGGGTTTTTTAACTCAATCGGAAAGTTAATTAATGCAATTCTTGCTTCATTTACCACCCTTGGCATGTCTTGAGTAACTTTTTCTTTATCTAAGATGATTCCTTCAAAAAGTTCGGTGTCTTTAATTCCGTCACCTTTTGATTTTTCTATTTTGATGTCACTCATATCTATCTTTTCTTCTTCTTTAACTTGGTTTACTGCTCTAACAATAATTTCTGCAAATTTTTCTTTATTATCTTCAGCTCCTTTCCCAGTCATTGCAGTCATTGCAATTTGTTTTAATATTTCAGTGTCACCCGGTGTAATCTTAAGGCAAATTTCTTCTAGAATTTCCTGGCACTTTTCAGCCGCCATTCTATAGCCCTTAGTAATAACTGTTGGATGGATTTTTTTATCAAGAAGTTTTTCAGCATTTTCTAAAAGTTTTCCTGCAATCATTACTGCAGTAGTTGTTCCATCACCAACTTCTGACTCTTGGGTTTTAGCAATTTCCACCATCATTTTTGCTGCAGGATGCTCAATTTGCATTTCATCTAAAATTGTCACCCCGTCATTTGTAACAATTATATCATTTGTAGGAGAAACTAACATCTTATCCATTCCTTTAGGTCCAAGAGTTGTTTTAACCATTTCAGAAACCATTTTAGCAGCCAAGATATTATTTCTCTGTGCGTCTTTACCTAGAATTCTCTGAACATCCTCGGGCATTAACATTATTGGTTTATCTGCCACTTTGGTTTTCTCCTTGCGATGATCCTGCGTGCTTTAAATTTATCTCAACATTTAGTTTTTTTGTTAAATCTTTAAAATGAGTTATATCTAAACCCATGTGACCGTACTTTGAATCCTCAATTTTTGTCCATACAAGTTTTCTTACATTATTCTCTGAATCTGGGTCTGTAAGACCTCCGTATGCAAAACCAACAAACCTATAATCTTTTCCTACTAAATCTGGCTCATCACCCATTTCATTACGATTATGGCCAAGCAATTCTAGTGAGTCAACTATCAGATGTTTTATAAGAACTCCATCACAATCATAAAATAATCTTGGAATATTCTTTTTGTCATAAACTTGAGCAAAATGACACATATCTCTAGATTCAGGCAACTCAGACTTTACAGTAATCTCAAATACCATGATAATTAACTTTATAATATATATTTAAGAATTATTGTTCTAGACAAAATAGAAACTTTTTTAAATGGTTGTAATTAGACAGTAATAACAAAAATGATTACGTTAATACCTCTAACTAAAAAAGGAAAGATTAAGAAAATTAGTCAAGGAGGATTTCCTAACTTAGTTTTACTTGAAAAACTTGAAACTGATTCTGAATTAAGAATGCAAGCAGGACAAAATATAGATAATTCTTTAAGAGGTTTAGATCTAACAATAACTAGTGATTACTCAATCCCATTAACTAGCGCAAATATTAAAAGAATCTTAAATCTACCAAGTACTTACTACTATCATGATGGTGGAATATATAGTGGATTAACAAAAACAGTTCAAAGATATGCAACTGAAAGAGATTCTGCTACAAAAAGATCTAATAGAGGTCTTGCAGCTTAAATTAATCTTTATTAAAAATGGCTAAATCAATTGATAGAAGAGTTACTACAGACTCTTCATTTAAGCAAAGGATGAAAAAATGGGCATGGACCTATTTAGTTGAAAAACCAGCAATCTGGACTGCAAAATATCCTGGACTAACAATTGTAGGGGGAGTTGCAGGAGATTTAGCTTATGATATGCCCCTTCTAGGCGCTATGGCAGGAACAGCTTTAAGACTAAGCCCAAAAATGGCTAAGAGTGTTTATAATCGATTTTATACACTTGGTGCTGATGATGTTGCAGTTGAATTTGATGGATACAAACTCTTTAAAGATGATCTTTCAGAAAGTCAACTTGATATTACAGGATATGACAATCTTGGTGGTCCAGTTACATATTACCAAACTCATCCTGATAATTTTGCAAAAAGAGCAAGAATTGTAGGCCCAACACAACCAAAATTTTTTGGCCTTATTGATATTCCTCATTTTAAAAAAGGATCTCATTATATTATAGTCAATACTCGTGCAAGAACACTTAATCCTCCACCACAAAAAGTTGCAAGCTTTTTTCACGGTTTTCCTGTAGATTATTTTGTTAATACTTCTTTTGAGTGTAAAGATATTCCTATTGCTTATGCACGAGCTTATATTGGAGAATTAACTGATTTTAAAAATAAAAACTTTTCTTTAAAAATACTTATATCTC
>CAZPVF010000065.1:0-4329 GCA_964589955.1 Candidatus Woesearchaeota archaeon | reverse complement strand
CATTAGTTGTTACTGGGACAAATTTAGATAATAGAGTAGCTACAACAACAATACTTGATCTTGCAACAAAACTCTATAAAAAACAAAAAGGTAGAGGAGATGTTTATCTTGTTTCAACTGTATCAGAGGAAGCTGATCCACAAGGAGCTTTAACTGCTGCAGATTTTCTTTCCCCATTAGTTGATTTAGCAATTGCAATTGATTGCACAACAGCAGTAGATTATGATTATGGGGATATAGATCACACTAATGCTATGTACGGTACCTCTAATAGATTAGGACTAGGTGTGGCTTTAAGAAAAAATGGCTTTAATAAAGAAGTAGTAAAATTTATGGAAAATCTAATGAAAAAGAAGAAAATTAATTATCAAATTGATCCAGAAAGAGAACATACTCAAACAGATGAATTTCATTTCGGAAATAAAGGTGTGCCTGTTGGATCATTAAACATTGCTACAAGAAACTTGCATAGCCCAGTTGAGACAATCTGTCTCCCAGATTTAGGAGGTGCAATTATAGTTGCAAACGCAATGGTATGGGAACTTCCAAAAAGCAGAAATCTTAAAGAATATTTTAAGAGCATATTAAGAAAAGATCGTAATTAATTCTTAGATTACTTCAAAACATTTCCAGTCTTTTTATACCATAAGTACAAATCTAACTCACCTAGTGTTGTGTTTGTTTTTTGTGCTAGCTCTTTAAGAATATCTTCAATTTCAAAATACTTTTTTTGTGTAACTGTTTTAGGTTTTTCAATTAATCCAAAATCAGTAAGTAAATTAACTATATGAAAATCAATAATTGCATAATCAAATTTGCCAATATTACGCAAGAAATGAGAGGCTTCTTTAAGCCCAATTCCTTTAATGTTTTTTATGAGATTATTTCTAACTTCAGAGTGATTTAGGTCAATTTTTTTAAATGAATTTCTAGCATTATAGATATATGGGGCGCGAATTGTGTGAAATCTATAAATCTCTTTAAGTTTTTTTTGAATATTTTTTTCACTTCCAAAAAAAATTGTGTCTCCTAGATGCTCAACAGTCTTAATTGCTAGCTCTGCACTAGTTCCTGCAGCTAGAATGCAAAAAATTAATTCTTTAAAAGTCTCCTTCTCATTTTTTCCTACACTAATAAATTCTTCTAATCTATCATCGACAATTTGACGTATTTCAGAATTTTTTAATCTGTTTGCAATACTTACTAGCTCATTCATTTTATTTTATCTAAAATTTTATTTTTTTCACGTCTACTTATATAAGTTTTACCAAACCTAACTAAGATGGGATTAATTTTTGACCAGTGCCTTTTGTAAAACAATTTTTTTAAATCCTCTTCAATTTTATCTGCTGATTTATTTTTTGTCCAGCCTAAATATTGAGAAATATATGAAACATGTGTGTCTACACCAATTGCTTTTTTTCCATACTCAGACATAAATACATTTGCTGTTTTTCTACCCACTCAAGAAAGTTTAATTAGTTCATCAATGTTATCAGGAACAACAGAATTATAGTTTTTTACTAGAATTTTAGCACACCTTAGTATATTTTTTGATTTATTAATATAAAAGTTAACTGGTTTTATTATTGTTTTTATATTATTTAATTTGGCTCTAGAAAGAGCCAGTGCAGTAGAATATTTAGAAAATAATTTTCTTGCTACATTAATAGTTACTTCGTCTCTATTTCTAGCTGACATTATTATTACTATTAAAGTTTGAAACTTATTTTTCCAACCTTCAGCAACTAGCCTCATGCTTTGCCCATATTTATTAAAGAGTCTAAGTTGTTTTAGTGCAAGTTTTTTTCCATAAAAGTTTAATAATAAGGTGTTATTTAAAATTATATGCTAACAAAACTCATTAAAGAACTTCAAGATGCACGAGATCCTAAACAAGCTACACTATTACAGAGATTTTTTAAAACTGGTCCTGGACAGTACGGAGAAGGTGACAAATTCTTAGGAATAAAAGTTCCAATTCAAAGAGTCATAGCTAAGAAATACACTGGGCTTAACTTAGTGCAATTACAAAAACTACTTAATTCAAAGGTTCACGAACATAGACTTGTTGCTCTACTAATTCTAGTTAATAAATTTAAGCGCTCTAACGAAAAAACAAAAGGAGATATATTTAATTTTTATCTAAAGAATACTAAAAACATTAATAACTGGGATTTAGTTGATTTAACTGCGCACAAAATAGTTGGAGCATTTCTAGATAATAAAAAAAGAGACAAACTCTATGAATTAGCAGAAAGTAAGAGTCTTTGGGAAAAAAGAATATCAATCATCTCTTGTTTTTGGTTTATTAAAGATGAAGACTTTATTGACGCTTTAAGAATATCTGAAATACTTCTTAATGATTCTCATGATTTAATTCATAAAGCAGTTGGTTGGGTTTTGCGTGAAATTGGAAAAAAAGATAGGGTTATTGAAGAAAATTTTCTAAAAAAACACTACAAAGTCATGCCCAGAACAATGCTAAGATATGCAATAGAAAAATTTCCAGAAGAATTAAGAAAAAAATATTTAAAGAGGAAAATTTAAGATGTTTGAAATGAAAGAATTAACAAAAGAAAAACTAAGAGCATTTGTTGAAAGATGCAAAAATATGTCTGATAAAGAAATGTATTTTGGTTTTGGAAATAAATATGAAGTAGAACCTATTATGGTCAATTGTGATAAAGGAAAAAGAAATGGCTGTGAAGCTAAATGTTGCTATAATTGGTTTGACTTAAGTCCCAAAGATATTAAGGAAGGTATACAATTTAATGAAAAATTTCCTTTTACAATAAAACAAAGAGAAGATAATTCTTGTGTTCACTTAAATAAAGAAACTTTAGAATGTGGTATCTGGGAGTATAGGTCTGAACAGTGTAGAACATACACTTGTGAAAATGATCCTAGAATTAATATATTTATGAAATGAAAAATTTAAGTTAATACAATTTCTGAATAAATCTTTCTAATCAATTTATAACTATTAGCCCATTTAGCATAAGCATTCCAGCCTTGAAAAATTTCTTCAAATTTTAAACTATTAATTTTTCCCCTATTAAATAATTGAATTTTATTCTTAATATTCATAATATTTCTTTTTCTTAATAACTTATAGTGATAAAAATTTCTAAATCCAACAAAATCTATTCCTCTTGATAGATTAATTATTTTTGATTTATCCTTATGTAATTCAAGTTTTAATTTTTGTTTTAGAAATAAATTCATTTCTTGTTTCCATTTTTGAAGTTGTTTCTTAGATTTATGTAAAATAACAAAATCATCAACATATCTAATATAATATTTAGCTCTTAATTTATGCTTAACAAAATAATCTAGCTCATTTAAATAAACATTTGCAAAGAATTGGCTTGTTAAATTTCCAAGGGGCATTCCTTTTCTATTATCAAAGTCCTGCCTCTCTCTCTCTCTCTCTCTCTCTCTCTCTCTCGATTACTCGTTTGATCAACCAAATAACCCTTCCATCTCTTATTTTTCTTTTTATCATATTCAAAAGTATATCGCGATCTACCCCTCTAAAATAATGTTTTATGTCTGCCTTTAAACAATATGCAACAGAAGTTAAATTATTTGTAACTTTTCTTTTATAATTATCAAATCTTTGAATAGCAAACAAACTTCCTTTGTTTTTCCTATTTGCACAATTATCATAAATAAAAGTCTTATCAAAAATTGGTTCAATTACATTGCATAGGGCATGATGAACAATCCTATCTCTGAAATCTGCTTTAGAAATTGTACGGGTTTTTGGGTCTCTTAAAATAAATGTTTTTAATGGTTTTGGTTTGTATGTTTGATTTTTCAACTCCTCATGTAATTCCAATAGATTTTTTATCAAATCTTTTTCAAACTCTTTAACATAATCTTTTTTTGTTTTACCCTTTCTAGCTTTTCTCCAAGCTAGAAATAAATTTCCCATAGCATAAATTTTAAGATAAAGATTGCTATTTCCCATATTAATGTTGAGCCCTGAAGAGAGAACTATTCGAAAAGAAGAATTCCTATTAGATGGATTCCTGTTGCAGTTGAGGTTAACCCTATCACTATCTGCGTTAAGCCTGACAACTAAATAGCCAGTTCATCAATTGGGAAATCAAAAGATTTCTTCACTGAAATTTCTCGCAAGAAATTTCTGTATTTCATGACTTAAAATAAATCTAAATGATGTACTAATAAACTGACGTGTAGTCCACTCCTGTTTCTCTTGCTCAAGGAAAAACAGTTTTCAGGACAAAAGAATTTAAGCTAAATTTCTGTGACCTCCTCTGATCGCCTAAAGGCGACAGCGTCCTAAGTATGGTACAACTC
>CAZPVF010000064.1:0-4366 GCA_964589955.1 Candidatus Woesearchaeota archaeon | reverse complement strand
AAGGAGAAAATTTAAGAAAAATTAAAATTAATAAAAGCCCTGTATTTGTTTTAGGGGATCATGATGGTTTGCCAAAAAAAGAGCTTAAAAGACTTAAAGCTATTTCAAAATTTATTAGTGTTGGACCAAAAATGTATTTTGCAAGCCAGGTTGTAGCAGTTATTAATAATGAACTTGATTATGAGAATATCTAATATTTTCTTTTTCTGTATCTAATTTTACCTATAATCCAACTAATAAACATAATAAAAATTACAAAGATTACAGTATAAACCATAATTTCTACCCATTCATCAAAAATTAAAAAACCAATAATTGCAAAGACTATAACAAGAGTTAGAAGAATTGTTGATGTAATTTTTAAAGGAAGTTTCTTATCATTTCTATTTTTCTTAATTATTTTTTTAATAATTCTAGAATCTATTAAACCGCCAAAAAAACCTACCCAACTAAAAAAGAGTACAAATGCCCAGTGCAGTATTGAGCTAATAAAAGTAAAAAAATCGCAAGCAATAGGCCCATCTAGAGTTATGCATTTCCAGCCATTAGGATCACTTCCAGCAACAAACAAAATTATCCATAAACCTACAAAAGTGATAATAAAACCTATTAATCCCCCTTTTGCCCAGTATTTCATGTGAAGATATGTGCAATTTTGTATTTAAATTTTGCCATATAAACAATTATAAACAAAACAAGATTTATTTGATTATGAAAAAATCAGTGAGAGTATATATTGATGGAACTGTTCAGGGAGTATTTTTTAGAGGTTTTATTAAAGAAAATGCTGAAAGATTTGATGTAAAAGGTTTTGTAAGAAATCTTGAAGATGGAAGAGTGGAAGTATTTTTAGAAGGAAATGTTGATTCTGTAAATAAGATGATAGGGGTGTGTTCTAAAGGACCTAAACACTCAATTATAAGAAAAGTTGAGACAAAACCTGAAAAGTTTCAGGGATTAAAAACATTTAAGATATTACATATTTAGAAAATGATCTACACTAATTCTGATGGCGGGGCAAGAGGCAATCCTGGACCTGGAGCAATAGGAGTAATTATAAGAAAAGAGGGGAGAATCTTAACTAAATATAGCCAATTCTTAGGTGAAAGAGTGACAAACAATGTTGCTGAATACTGGGGTTTAATTAAGGCACTTGAATTAGCGTCAAAATTTACAAAAGAGGAAGTTACTTGTATACTTGATTCAGAATTTGTTGTAAAACAACTTTTAGGAGAGTATAAGGTAAAACATCCTAGAATGTTAGAACTTTTTAAAATTGTTCAAAAATTGCAGGACAAATTTGAAAAAATCAGGTATCTTAATGTAAGTAGAGAGAATAAATTCCAGAAGATGGCAGATGAACTCTTAAACGAAGAATTAGATAATCTTGGCTATAAGAAAAGGTATAAATGAAAAAAATTAATTGGCCGTGGTTTCCGTTTAGTGTTATTTTAGTTTTTATTCTTGTTATGATTCTTTGGAGAATAGGGGTACTTCCGACTCCACAAGAAATGCTTATTTTTGCAGAAAACTTAACTGAAAAAATTGGCTTATTAGGATTATTTGTTGCAGCATTTATCGAAGGTTTAGCATATGTGGGAAATCAATTTCCAGGAGTATCAATTATTTTTATTGCAATTGTTATTGGAAGTAGAGATCTTTTAACAATATTTACGATAGTTGCAACTGTTACAATTGCATTTACACTCAGCGCAATTGTAAACTACTGAGCAGGATTTTTATTTGGAAAAAAAGATAATATTAAAAAACAAAATAAAAAGTCAAAAAAAACTTTATTTTTGGCTGCAATACACATTAATTTTCTTAGCCTTTATTTTTTTCATAACAGAATTACAAAAAGAAAATTCTCAGAAGTTTTTTATGTTCCACTAATAATGTTTCCGTATATTTTTATTCTAGCATATATTGTAACAGAAATCTCTTTATTTATTAGAGAGAATGTGCTTAGTAATGAATTATTTTTTCTTAGTGTTTTTTTTGTATATGGCTTATAGTAGAGTTAATAATTAAAAATAAGGCCGAATTTAAAAGAGGTATAAGAATAATTTATAAACAAATAATGCCTTAATTTCTTATGGGTCGTGAAGAGCAGATAATTAATGAAAGAATAAAAAAATTAAAGCAGTTAAGAGCACAAGGAATTAATCCTTATCCAGCAAAATTTGATAAAAAACACCTTATAGAAGATTGTTTAAAAAAAAAATCTGGAAATGTTAAGACTGCTGGAAGAATAATAACAAAAAGAGATATTGGTAAGATTATTTTTTCAAATATTAGGGATGGTAGTGGAGAAATTCAAATTGTATTACAGGATAAAAAAACTCCTGCTGAAAAAAAAGAATTTTTTAAAAAATATATTGATAGTGGAGATTTTGTAGGAGTAGAAGGAAGTGTAATTCTAACTAAAACTAAACAAAAATCAATTTTAGTAAAAAATATAACAATTTTATCAAAGAGCATCTTGCCTCTTCCAGACAAATTTAAGGGTCTTCAAGATGAAGAAGAAAGATTTAGAAAAAGATATCTTGAACTAATAAGTGACAATGAAGTTAAAGAGATATTTATAAAAAAGGCAAAATTCTGGAATACAATTCGAGATTTTCTAAAAAAAAGAGGATTTATTGAAGTTGAAACCCCTATTTTGGAAACTGCTGCAGGAGGTGCAGCAGCAAAGCCATTTAAGACCCATATGGATGCACTAAAAATGGGATTATTTTTAAGAATATCTATGGGAGAATTATGGCAGAAAAAATTAATGGTTGCTGGATTAGATAAAACATTTGAAATTGGGAGACAGTTTAGAAATGAAGGAATAGATGCTGAACACTTGCAAGACTATACTCAGATGGAGTTTTACTGGGCATATGCAGATTATGAAATGGGTATGAAACTTGTTGAAGAAATGTATAAAGAGGTAGCTAAAAAAACAATAGGCAGTTTAAAATTTAAGACAAGAGGTTTTAGTGTTGATCTGGAAAAGCCTTGGAAAAAATATGATTATGAAAAGACAATAAAAAAGTATACAGGAGTAGATATTTACAAAGCAAGTAAACAAGACCTAATAAAAAAAATAAATAGTTTAAAAATAAAATTTGACTCATCTGTAGATAAATGGAGACTAGTTGATATTTTATGGAAATTTACAAGAAAAAAACTTACTGGGCCTGGATTTTTAGTTGGTCAACCAGTTGAAATTACTCCTCTAGCAAAAAGATCTAGGACAAATCCTAAAAAAGTTGAACAGTTTCAAGTAATAATTGCTGGAAGTGAAATGGGAAATGGTTACAGTGAGTTAAATGATCCATTTGATCAGGAGACTAGATTTATTGAACAGAGAAAATTAAAAGAAGCTGGAGATGAGGAAGCACATGTTCATGATAAAGCTTTTGTTGAAGCACTAAAACATGCAATGCCTCCTACATGTGGATTTGGTGTTAGTGAAAGATTGTTTTCATACCTAATAGATAAACCAATAAGAGAGTGTGTTATTTTTCCTCTTATAAGACCAAAAGGTAAAAAATGACTTTATTTAGTGCTGCATTCTTTGATATTTTTGGAATAGTTGTTTTTATAATAATTCTTTATTTAGGAGTTAGATTAAAGAAAAAGAAAAAAGTAAAAAACTGGGTTGCTAATACCTTAATTACAGTAGGAATTTTAGGTCTGTTAGTGGATTTATACGCAGTATTTTCTACATTTGTATTTTAGAATGGATTTGCCAATAAATAGAGAACAAGCAATTGAATTATTAAATAAATGGCCTCAAAAAGAGTCTGATTTTAATCACTATATAGAAAGTGAGGCAATAATGAGAGAGCTTGCTACAAAATTAGTTGAAGATGTTGAATATTGGGGAATGCTTGGACTGCTTCATGATGTTGACTGGGCACTAACAAGGAAAAATAACAAAGAGCACGGAATAAAAGCTAAAGAGATTTTAAAAGACAAAGGCTTTGATGATGTTTTTATTGAGACTGTTCAGTCTCATATTTATGGTTATAAAGACATAGAGGCATTTAAAGACAAAGTTAGAACAAAAAAAATTGAACATGCACTAGCTGCTGCTGAGACACTAACTGGCCTAATTTATGCATATGCACTAATGAGAGGAAGAAAAGTTAGTGATATGAAAGTAAAGGGACTAAAAAAGAAATTTAAAGACAAAACTTTTGCTGCAGGATGTGATCGTGAAATTATTAAAGAGATTGAAAAAACTGGAATAAACATTGATGAATTTTTTCAAATAGGAATAAAAGCTTTAACAAAAATTAAAGATAAAATTGGGTTAAGATGACATCCTCCCCACACTAAAGTGTGGAGTTTCCGTGATGCTCTGACTGATTTC
>CAZPVF010000063.1:0-4369 GCA_964589955.1 Candidatus Woesearchaeota archaeon | reverse complement strand
ATTCTTAATCTGAAACAACTCTTATACCCTTGTAATTTTTTTATATCCACTCTTTTTTCACTTTGTAAATCTTTTAATTTTTTATTAATTAGATTTCTTGTACTAAAGGGTAATTTAAAATATTTTTTCTTTGCTTTTTTTGAGAATTCAATCTTTTTCATTCTCTTTTAAAATTTCTTCAAAAGAAATTGTTTCTCCCTTTTTAAACTCGTCTAAAGCCTCCCTTCGTAAACTTTCACTTTCTTTAGACAAAGGAAGAAAAGGTTCTATAAAGTGCCAAATAACATCATCATAGGAATCCAGCAAAAGCTGTTCTTTAAGTTTTGTCATTGCAAGATGAGTTTCGTCTTTAATTCTTAGTTGCATACTTTTTGAATACATTTAGTATTTATATACTTTTTGGTTTTTAATTCGAAAAAATAAAACATTACACTCCTAACAACAATTTTTTATTAATATATTTTACACCGAAGAAACCGAGGTTCGACTCCTCGTGGGATCATTCAAGGGTTTAGAAGTTTCTATAAGGACAAAGTTAATACAAAATGAATATAGATGAAAAAGCCCAAGATGATAGAACAAAAGAAATAATTAAAAATAGTAACACGGATCAAGCAATTGTGTATATAATTAGTAAGTATACAAATAGAGTAGCTTCAATTGCTTACAGAATGATTGGAGACTATGATGCAGCTACAGATGTTACTCAAAAAGTTTGGATTAAATTAAATAGAAATCTTCATAGATTTAACCAAGATAAAATATTTTATACATGGCTATATGAAATAACAAAAAATGCATCAATAGATTATTTAAGAAAATTTGGTAGAAAAAACGAAGATATTGACAATTATTGCCATCTTGCTTGTACAAAACCTAGTCCAGAAAGAGAATTGCTTGGTAAAGAGCAACTAGGAAGAGTAGTTAATCTTGCACAAAGTCTTGAAGGCAAACCTGGAGAGGTATTTAGGCTTAGATTAGAAGGATTAAACAATAAAACAATATCCAATATACTTAATCTTCCTGAAGGAACAGTAAGAAATTCGTATCACAGAGCTAAAGACATAATAAATCTAAACTTATCAAAAGCTTTATAAGTGAGCTAGAATTTTTCTTAATATGAGTGATAACAAAACTGGTCAAGAGATACCAGGAATGGACTTAAATAACAAGTATCAAAATAAAAATATCCCAATTCCAGGTGCAGATGAAAAAATCCAAAAAGAAATGGATAAAACAAAAAAAGAGCTTGATAAATTAAAAGCTGCTATACTTAAAAAATATAAGTTCTTACAATCATTGAGTATACTACCACCACAATCAATTAAGTTTTTTATTGATGAAGAAGAAGTTCCTAAAGAAACTGAGCAATATATTCAACTTTATATGATTATTCCTGAAGAAAAGTTTAAAGAAATTCCCAAAATAAAAGCAGATGTTGTAAAAATGATTGAGGGAGCACAGCAAAAACTAAAACAAAAAATTTGGATTCAAATAAAAACTCCTGTTGATGTTTGGGAGACTTGTATGGATTCTAAGTTTGAGTTAGTTAGTGCAATTGCTATGTCTATGCCTATTTATGATACTGGAATTTTATCTGGGCTTAGAGTATCTGAAATTCACAAATCTATGGTTTTACAAAAATTTGAGAAATATGTTGTTAGTTATGTTATTGGTGGAAGTTTTGTAAGAGGAGACACAATAAAAGAGAGTGATGTGGATGTGTTTGTTGTTATTAATGATACTGATGTTAAAAGAATGCCAAGAGTAGAACTTTTAGAAAGGCTAAGAAGCATAATTTATGGTTATATTCCTGAAGCATCTGCTCTAGCTGGAGTAAAAAATAACACTCTTAATATTCAGGTTTATTTACTTACTGATTTTTGGCAGAGTGTTAAAGACGCTCATCCAGTTATTTTCACATTTATTAGAGACGGTGTTCCAATGTATGATAGAGGAACCTTTATGCCTTGGAAGGCATTATTGAAAATGGGTAAATTAAAACCTAGTCCTGAAGCAATTGATATGTTTATGTCTATGGGAGATAATACTGTAAAGCGAGCAAAAAGAGCTCTACTAGATATTGTGATTCAAGATATTTACTGGAGTGTTTTAACACCTAGTCAGGCACTAATTATGCTTTATGGAGAACCGCCTCCAACAACAAAAGATACTTACAAACTTATGAAAAAGATTTTTGTTGATAAAGAAAAAATGCTTGAGCAAAAGTATATTAAAATTTTAGAAGACATTACAATTAAATATTACAAAGGTTATGAGCACGAGAAGATTAAAGAGATTACTGGTAAAGAAGTTGATAAACTTATTAAAGGAACTGAAGAATATTTAAAGAGATTAAAAGAACTAAGAGAACAAATTGAGAAAAAAACACAACAAAAAACAGTTGAGCAAATTTACAAAGATGTTTTTGAATTACTAAAAGTCACAACTAAAAAGAAAAATCAAAAAGAGATAATAGGGATTTTTGAAAAAGAATTTGTTAAAAAGGGCAAATTTACAAATCAGGACCTTAAAGCAATCAATAAACTAATTGAGGCTAAACTTGAATCTAAAAAGAAAAAATTATCTCTTCATAAAACTGATGAAGTAAGAAAAACAGCTACAACACTAATTAATTCGCTAGTAGATTATAATCAGAGATGTGAACTAGTTAATTTTGAGAGAGGAAAAATGATGCTTAAGTATGGTAAAAATCAGATTGCTGAGTTAATTAATGCAGGTGGAAAGTCATTTTTAGTTCAGGGTAGTGTAATTAAGGAAGTTGGTGAAAAAGTAAATGTAGTAACAATGGAAGAGCTAAGTAAAGCACTCCATAAACAAAAACAAGAAAAAACAATTAATGTTAATCCTAAAGTATTTGAAAAAATTGAAAAAGTTTTAGGTGATTATGAAGTACTGGTTTAGAAAATTAATTTTTGAGCAGATTCAAATTTATAACTAGCTTCTCTTGCAATCTTAGATGGCACATATGTTCCTGTATTTATTTCTTGTACTAAACCAAGTGGAAGCAAAATTTCTTTTATCCATTTAGAGCGACTTTCAGAATCTAAATAGTGTGTGTTTTTACCAAAATCATAAGGTATTCTAGAATTATTATAAGGATGGTTTATCATTTCAGATAAAAACTTTGCAACACCCAAACCTATTTTTACATCTTTGTTTATTCCATTTCCAGTAATTACGACATGCCCTCCTTTTTTAAAAGGATCAAAATTATCATGAGATACACTTTCAAGACTAAGACCAATTCTATTAGTTTTCATATAACATCATAGTTATTTTCTTATTTTTAAAGCTTACTATACTAAAAAGAGCATATTTAGAAAACTTTAAAAGTATTAATAATTCTGATTTTTAATGGTAAGTATTGCAAGAAGATTTGCAAGATCTAGTGGTAAAACAATATCTCCTGCACTAAGAGATTTAATTCTTTGAGCAATAGCAGGAGGAATTGGAAGAGCGTCTGGTGATACTGCTGAAGTTCTCTTTCCAATTGGAGGTATAGCAGGACCTTATATTTTAGGATCAAGAGGAAGAAAAAAAGCAAATTATGTTACTTATACAGCAGGAGTTTTACTAGCACACGGAGAAAAAGTTGCACCAGTAATTGTAGAATATGCTCCAAAACTTATTAATTTGGCTGAAGAGGCAGGTCCTCTATTTGATTATTTTATTAATTTTTTTTAAATAATTATAAAAACCAAACTTAATTTAATCTAATATGAAATATCTATTTATACTTGGCAGAAATCCTGAACTATCTGTTTTAGAAGTATTATCTTATTTAGAAAAAGTTGGTAATAATGCAGTAAGCTACACTAAGGGACAATTTTCACTTCTAGTGGATATAAAAAATCCTCTTGATGCAGGCACAGTTGATAATCTAGGAGGAACAATTGCTATAGGAAGAGTTCTTGCGAGCGGAGAGTTTAGTGAGATAAAAACTCGACTAGATAAACAGGAAATATATTATGGAACAAAAAACAAAATGAACTATTGTATTTGGGATTTTTCACAAGATAATTTATATGAATTGGTTTCAGTTTATTTAAAGACTAGATTTAAATCTGAAAGGCTTAAAGCAGTTGAAAAAAATTTAAATGGTTTTATGGAACTTCAGAATGGTAAGAGAGTAAAAATATCTAAAGGTAAAGTAGATGATGAATATTTTGTATTTGGGAACGTTTTTGGTAAAATAACTGAGAAAACTGATTATAAAGAAATTGAGTATAGAGACATGACAAAGCCTGTGAGAAGAGAGGCTTTAGCAATCTCACCGCGTCTAGCAAAAATAATGATAAATTTATCTCAAGTAAAAGAGGAACAGACTCTTGTTGATCCTTTTTGT
>CAZPVF010000062.1:0-4401 GCA_964589955.1 Candidatus Woesearchaeota archaeon | reverse complement strand
CCTTTTTTAGGAACATTTATTATTAATTTCTTTTTTCTTAATTTTTTCAAATACTCAATCACATCTTTTTCTAAATTCTCAGGTAAAATAATTTCTTTAGGAACCCTATTTTCTGAATAATACTGAATAAGAAATTCTTGCAGAAAATCTTTCTTTTTTTCAAATTCAAAAACTTGTTTATTTTCCAGTATTCCTCTTTTTATATTAAATAACATTAAATAAACGTTTTCTTTATCTATTACAAAATTTATTATGTCTTCATTGTATTTTTTTTGCCTTTCCATGTTTTGTTTTTCTTTTAGTAATTTTAGTGCATTGATTTTATCTCTGTATTTTAACGCACTCTCATAGTCTTGAATGTTTGACGAGTTTTTCATAGCTTTTCCTAAATTTTTTATTAAATAATCAATTCCTCCTCTTAGTACAGCCTCAACTGCTCTAATATTTTTATTATAATCTTCCTCACTTTGTTTTTTAATGCAGGGTGCTTCACATAGTCCAAGATGATATCTTAGACAAGCTTTTTTAGGTAAATTCTTACAAGTCCTAATTTTAAATGCTTTAACTAATAGTTCTCTAATATAATCTCTATTTGCTGCACTAGTAAAAGGGCCAAAAAGTTTTCCATCTGATTTTGTTTTTCTGGCTACAATTAGTCTAGGAAAATCCTCTTTAGGAATCTCTAAGTATGCATATCTTTTTGAATCTTTAAGAATAATATTATATTTTGGAGAATTCTTCTTTATTAGATTATTTTCTAAAATCAGTGCTTCAACTTCATTATTTGTGACAATAAAGTCTAAGTTTTGAGCTTGATCAAGCATTGCCCTAGTTTTTTCATCATGATTTTTTTTGTTGAAATAACTAGCTACCCTCTTATGTAAGTCTTTAGCTTTACCTACATAAATGACCCTTTTTTCTCTATCTAAAAAAAGATAGCACCCCGGTTTATGAGGCATTTTACTTAAATTTGGTTTCATCTTATACTGCTTCATATTTTACTAAATTAAATATAGGAGATGTATTCATATTTGTACATTTGCCATTTTCTTTTCCTGCACTCCATAAAAGTGTTGGAACATGATTATTGTTACCTGTGAATGTAACTCCAATAACATATATTTTAGAATTATCTCTTAATATGTTTTTTAACTCAATATATGCTTCTTCAAATATCTTAAGTGGATACTCACTATTTTTACTTTTCAAATCAATTCTTGGAAGATGTTTTAAATCATCAAGTGTAACTGTCATAAATGGCACAGATCAAGTTCATTTAAAAATTCTTTCATAATTTTTCCAAATTTCTAATTTTGCCTCATCTAGACTTAGTTCTTTAACTTCAGCAATTTTTTTATAACTTTCAATAACATTAGCTGGTTCATTGTCTAATTCTCCTGTTTTATTTGGGCTTAGTAGTGGAGAGTCTGTTTCACAAAATAAATTTTTTATTGGAGCAATTTCAACAACTTTTTGAAAATGTTCACTATATTTTACTATTGCAGGAATTGATAAACTCCACTTATTTTCAATTATTCTTTTTACAAGTTTCATATTGCCACTAAAACAGTGCATGATTATTTTTTTATAATTAAATCTCTCTAAAAATTCAATTGTTTGTTCTTCTATTTTTCTAGAATGAACTATTAGAGGTTTATCTAAATCTTTAGCTAGATTAACAAGTTTTCCTAAAGCTTTTTTTTGAATTTCAAGATCCTCTCCTTCAAAGTTGTCTAATCCCACTTCACTAATTGCAACTATCTCACTACTATGTTCTTTAATAAAATTTAGTTCTTTTTCTAAATCTTTAGAACTAAGTTTTTCAGCTTCAGCAGGGTATAATCCCATGCAAGCTTTAACATTATCTGTTGTCTTTACAATATTAAGTAGAGACGCATTAGTCTTATGATCAACTCCTGCTGCAATAACTAATACACCACTCTCTTTTGCTCTTTTTATAAGACCTTCAACATCTTTACATAAATCTAGATGCGTATGTATATCAATAAATTTAGGATTCATTTAAATTATCAAGTTATAAAGTGTTTTTATTAATATCATACTACTTTTTAGTCAAAAAAGATAAGTTTTATAAATCAAATTTTATGAAAAATTTAATGACATCAATGAAAAAAGCTTTATTTTTAAAAATACTTGAACAGATAAAATGTGGAAGACTAATACAGTTAGAACACCCAGAGGTTGCAGATAGAGTAAGAAATGGAGCAACGTATAAAGATATTGCAAAATATCTTGATTCTCAGGGATTTAATCCTAAGTACAACAGAAGTAATCTCGAAGGAGGTGTAGGTTATGCTATAAGAGGATATAGTGGAGAAATTAACGGAATTGATGCTTATGAAGGTTTAATTCCTAATGGAGAAGAAAGAAATGAAATAGCAAATGATAAACATTCTAATGTAGGAAAATATACTAAAGTAAATAAAATTGGAATATTTGGTAGAAACGAATATCAAAGAATTAGTGATGCTAGTAATGCAGGTAAAGTTGGCGGAAAAGCTTCAATTGAATTAGGATATGGTTTTTCTGGAATGGGCAAAATCAAAAGAAAAATAGTGTCTAAGGCAGGAGTAAAAGCTAGAGGTTTGGTTCCGTGGAATGGTCCAGTTCATCCTGTTTTAGGATATAATGAGGAAAATTATTTATTACAAACCATATTATCTAATGAATTTATTATTAAGTCAGGACCAAATAGAGGAAGACGAGATCTTAAAGGGCTTTCAAAACATTTAAACCATGAGTATCATAAAGGTGAAGAAGTAAGAAAACCAAGTAGTGTTAGTTCTAAAATAGATAAACTTCTTAATCCCTCATTTTAAAGTTTTCTTTCTTTTTAGATAAGCTAAAAATTCCCAGACTTCCAAAAATGCAAATATTACTAGTAGAATTATTCCTACAGCTATAGGGCAATTTATTACATCATGGCACAAATAAAACATTATAACAAATCCAAGCATATTAGTTAGTATGTCTGTTGTTTTATTCCATGGATGTTAGTTTATTCCAATTAGTAATTCTATTATTTCCCAAAAAACACCAAGAACTATCATGTACCAAAAACCATTAAAAAAAACTTATATTTAGATAATAAACTAGCATTGCAGCAAGAATTCCATAAAAAATATGATTGATTGTCCAAAGATCAAAATATTTCCCTTCTTTCCAAAAATCAACTTTAAGCATTAAAATATCTCAAGAATTTTATTTATAAGAATTATTGTGTTGCAAATATTACTTCAAAACTTTTTTTAAATAATGACCAGTAAATGAATTTTTATTTTTTGAAACTTCTTCAGGTGTACCTTGCGCAATAATTTTTCCTCCTGCTTCTCCTCCTTCAGGACCTAAATCTATTATGTGATCTGCACACTTAATTACTTCTAAATTATGTTCAATTACTACAATTGTATTACCTTTTTTAACTAGTGAGTTTAAAACATTAATTAATTTTTTAACATCATGAAAGTGCAGCCCTGTTGTAGGCTCATCAAGTAAGTATAGTGTGTTTCCTGTTCCTCTTTTAGCTAGTTCCTTAGTTAATTTTATCCTCTGACTTTCTCCACCTGATAGAGTCACAGAACTCTGTCCAAGTTTAATATAACCTAAACCCACTTTTTCAAGTGTTTCAAGTTTATTCTTTATTGCAGGAATAAATTTGAAAAATTCAAGTGCTTCTTCTACACTCATATCCAAAACATCCGCAATTGATTTTCCTTTATATCTAATTTCAAGTGTTTCTGAATTATATCTTTTTCCTTTGCACTCCTCACACTCAACATATACATCTGGTAAAAAGTTCATTTCAATTTTTATTGTGCCGTCTCCCTGGCATTTCTCACATCTTCCTCCTCTAACATTGAATGAAAATCTTCCAGGATGATAGCCTCTTATTTTCGCTTCTTTTACTTCAGTATATACCTTTCTTATTTCATCAAATACTTTTGTGTATGTTGCAGGATTACTCCTTGGCGTTTTTCCAATAGGAGACTGATCAATAAGCAAAACTTTATCAATATAGGCTTCAGTTGTTACTCCTTTGTGTTTTCCTGGAGTAATTTTACTTGAATTAAGTCTTTTTCTCATGGCCTTATACAATATTTCATGAACAAGTGTTGATTTTCCAGATCCAGATACTCCTGTGACACAGGTTAGTACTTGTGTAGGAAAATTTACATCAATGTTTTTTAAATTATGCTGTCCACAACCTAAAAGTGTAATAGGAAGATTTTTTGTTTTTCTTTTTTTTGGAACTTCAATAAATTCAATTCCAGATAAGTACTGTCCAGTTAGAGAAGATTTAACCATCTGTATATCTTTGGGTGTACCTTGTGCTACAATTTTTCCTCCATGAATTCCTGCACAAGGCCCTATATCAATTAC
>CAZPVF010000061.1:0-4475 GCA_964589955.1 Candidatus Woesearchaeota archaeon | reverse complement strand
ATCTAAAAAAAGAAATTAGCTCTATTAAATCTAAAACTAGCTCTGATTTTTCAGGAATTATTGAAGACTCATTGCAATCAATAGTTTATATAAGAACTAATGTTGGAAGTGGAACTGGCTTTATAATTAGCAAAGATGGTTATGTTGTAACAAATGCCCATGTTTTAGAATATGCTAGATACGTAAATGCGATAACTTCAGATAATGAAAAGAAGTCCATGTCTTTAGTGGATTATGATTTGGGTTTAGATTTGGCATTATTAAAAATCTCGGGGGAATATGACTCTTTAGAATTTGGAAATTCTGATGATGTCAAGGTTGGAGAAAAAGTTATTGCAATAGGAAATCCTCAGGGATTGAGTTTTAGTGCCTCTGAAGGAATTGTTTCTGCAATTCATAGAGAAATAGTTTATGGAGAGGGCAAATATATTCAAACCGATGCAGCCCTAAATCCAGGAAATTCAGGAGGTCCCCTTATTAATACAGAAGGAGAAGTTATAGGAATAAACAGTTTAAAATATAATGCCGATAATATTGGATTTGCTCTTGAAAGCAACTTAGTTAAAGAATGGGTAAATAAAATCTCACTTGAAGTCTATAATAAAAATTTGGTTTAAAATGATTAAAAAATTATGTCTCTTAGTCATAACTAGTATTTTTATTCTTTTAGTCTTACCTCTAGCAAACGCAGGATTATTTAATTCAGGAGACATAACTTTTTCAGTCAACCAAAAAGAATATTATTTTAAAATAGGTGAAAACGCAGTAATTCCTTTAGAAATAGACAATACTTATGGAAAACAGATTAATGGAATGTTAAGCTATACTTACACTCAGGAGATTAATCAAGGAGGTATGCATTTGTCTTCTACCAATACTCAATCTACATCTTTTTCTGTTAAAGAAGGAAAAAATACTGAAAATTTAAATTTTGGCACTTCGGATAATCCTTCAACACTTAGTGTAAGTTTAAAATTTAGTTATACTGAAAAAGAAACAAGAATTGTAAATCTTGATGATATTAAAATTCATTTTGTTAGTGATGAGAGTCAAAAACAAAATCAAGAAAATAGACAAACATCTTCTTCTGAAAAATATTCTGCACCTCAACAATCACAACAACAAGATCCTTTTTCACAAATGCAAAAAGAAATTGATGAAATGATGGGGAGAAACCAACAGCAGAATCAACAAACAACTCAGCAGAAAATGCAGAATAATCAAATAAGGCAAGATAGTTCTGCATTAAAAAAACAAGTGCAAAGACAATTACAAGAACAAGAACAACTAAAACAAGAGTTTCAGAGACAGCTTTCTGAAAATCCTTATTTTCAGAAAGAACATCAACAATTACTTCAACAAGGATATAATCTAACTTCTGGAAATTTAAACCCGGATTCAAAAGATTCTGGAAAATTTGATTTACAATATCAAAAACAAAATGGCGAAACAGTTCAATTAAAAGGTGAAATGAAAAATGGAGAAATAAAAAATATGCAAAAATTAACGCAAGAAGATAAAGAGGGTATAATGAAAAGATTACAGGGTAATAAAGATTTTCAAGAATTAGACAAAAAATTACAGGAAAATGGATTTGAACAAAAAAATGTAGAATTTTTTTTAGAAGAAAACAAAATAAAAATTAAAGTTAATTATAAAAATCCTCAAAATCAAACAACGTCAATTTCAGCTGAGGTTATTAATGGAACTATTCAAAATGTTAAATCAGAAAATTCAGATGAAGAAGATGATTCTTCAAAAAAATATATTTGGCTCTTAGTTTTATTTATTTCCTTACTGCTTATTGGTTATTTTATTTATAAGAGATATTACAAAAAAATTAAAAAAGTTGAAAGTGAGATTAAAAGTATTATTATAAAAAAGCCATTTGATTATAAAGAAGAGGCTAGAGGATTATTGAATAAGGCTAAAGATTTGTTTGAAAAAGAAAAATATAAAGATGCTTATGAAAAAGGAGGGCAAGCAATAAGGCTTTATTTAAGTTATAAATATGGATTGAAAAGAGAAGTTACAAATGATGAGATTATCAGGTATTTAAAAAATAAACATAAAGAAATTAAATCAATAAAAAGATGTTTTGATTTATGTAGTCTTGTTGAATTTGCAAAATATAATGCTAATAAAAAAGATTTTGAAAAGATTGTGGAGATAGGAGAGGAGATAATGCTTTAATCGGGCGATTATAGTCTCCTTCAATAGTTAAAAACAACAGCCATGTTTATGAACTAATCGCACCATGCCCCCATAGATAATATATGTAATATGTATGTATATATACATATATTAAGAGCAGACTTTTCGAGCCATTTTTTGCAAATACTTATCGAACAGGAGAGGAAAGAGAAAGATATGAAAGGTTATTAGATGAAGTTCATAAAAAAGTAGAAAGAGAACCAGCGATTCTTGAAAGAGAATTAAATGAAAGATTTGAAAAAAGAGGAAATCTAAAAGTTTCCCCTATTGCCAAATTTCTTTATGGAATGACTGGTTTCACCTGTAGTTATTCTTGCCTTGGTTATGGTTTGAAAACAGAATTTCCTATCGGGAACACGGCTTTAATAAAACAGTATGCTAAACTCAAAAATGCTCGGGAAAAAATTGATTATAAATTAAATAACGATGCTTTACTTTCTTGGAGTGGAGCTAGGAATGGGAGAGTTTATACAGAAAATGAAAATCCAGAAACAATTTACCAAGCATATGATGATTTAATTCAAATATCTGACAATCTTTCTAAGTTTTACAAATTCTTAAAAGGAGATTTGGTAAAGGTTAGGATTTAATTAATGTGTGTCATTTATGTGTAGTTGGGGATTATTCAAAAATCATTTTCCTCGCAGGAAAAACATAATCTTCTTTCATTATGGCAGTCTCAGTTTTTTCAATTATATTCGAAAACTCTTTTGTTAATTCATATATTATTGTATTATAGTCTAGATAATTTTCACACATAACTTCGATTTCAATATCCCAAGGACTAATTTGCTCAACAAAATGAATTATCTCAGGAATACCATTACTAACTTTTTCTTTCCAATTTAGGTAGCGTTCTTTGTGATTGTAAGGGTCTATTTTCATAGCTCTGGGCTAGCTCTACAAGGTTATAAACATCTTGTATCACACTAGTATTTCCCCCTTAGATCTACCTAAAAGTATTTACGCCCCCGCCGAGATTCGAACTCGGGTCACCGCCGTTCTCCAAACAAAAAAGGATTGCATTGAGATGCTAGACTTTTCCTTTCATCAAGGCTAAAATCGTCCTCTTTTTCTCCGTGGGGTTAAATTTTCAGAATATGAATCCTTTACCCTTTTGGAACTTGAGAGGGCGGCATACTTGACCTCTGTACTACAGGGGCTTTACAAAATATTAGGAATTTTGTTTTATAAACCTTTATGGTTCATTTTACTAGATATACTTTATCGTTGGGTCTTGCTTTTTCAGGAACTTTTATTCCTATGTGGTCTCCTTTTTTTGCTGTTTTTAGTGGCTTTCTTTCAATTTGTATTTCAGAAACAACTGTAATAAAGTCAGTCGTGTTTCCTTTTATGTGGATTTTTTGCCCAACTTTTAAAGGAGCTGTTAGTCTTATAGAAGCAACCTCAACTTGGTTAAAGTAACCAGAAACTGTTCCAATTTCTTTTTCTTCTACCATTGTTTATAGAAGAATGAGATGTATTTAAATTTTGGGCTTATGGGTTTGAGTAAACAATCATCTGGTTTTTTGATTTGGATGTTCTAATTTTTATGCCAAATTCCTTGCGCATCTTTCCAAGGACCACCATTTGTTTTTCTCCACACTCCATCAGAGCACTGTCTCCACCCTTTTTTATTCCTATCTTTATCTATTTCTTTTTGAGACATCCCAGCATACACATATTTGTTCCTATTGTGTCTTTTTGCAATTTTCATAGCAACCAACCCAAGGAGGATAATTCCAACAATAACATAATTAAGATACCCAAAATTCAGAATATCTAAAAGTTCTATTTCCAATAAGGGAACTATTCCAAAGAATAAAACAAGCAGATTAAAAATTATTCTTTAAAAACAATATAAATTTTCTTTTTAGTTAACTTATTAAGGTCTTCTATCCATAATTTTTTAGAATTTAAGTTGCTTAAAAATTTAATTAAAAAACCAGGCATTTGTTTATTTGGTTATTTTACCCTTTAAGAAGGATTAGAATATAGGGAGTAGATTATTTACTTAGGAAAAATAGTCCCGCCAGGATTCGAACCTGGGTCGACTGGTCCAGAACCAATCATACTTGACCACTGTACTACGGGACTGTCTTTTTGTTATTATTGAGTCGTTCATAAGATTTTTATAGGTTTTGTTCTTAAGTTATTATATGGTAGTAGGTATAACACTTATTATAATAGGTATTCTTATAGTAGCTATATGGATTATAATAGAGACTAAAAGGTTAAAACACAAGATTTTTGCAGTTGCA
>CAZPVF010000060.1:0-4502 GCA_964589955.1 Candidatus Woesearchaeota archaeon | reverse complement strand
AGAAGCTTCAGAGTCTGAACAAGAAATAGATAAAGAAACAGCATCTTCAGAAGAATTTGAACAAGAAGAATTAGAAAAATGCTCTGATGGAACACCTTCTGGAAAGTGTTCTGGATTTAATTATTGTGATAATGGAAATTTTGTAGAAAGATGTTATATTTGTGGATGTCCTGAAGGAGAAAATTGTGAACAAGTTGGAGATGAAGTAAAATGTGTTAAGCAGTCAGATACAAGCCAGGAATTTGACCAGGCAATTGAAGAAGAAGAAATTTCAGAAGATCCTTGTGATACAAATCTATTAGAAGATACTGCAAATTTCTTTTTAAGTATTATTGGACAAAAACTTTTATTGCCTGATGAATGCTATGAATCAAGACTCATTTCTTTTAATAGACTTCCTGATAATAAACATATTAAGAAAGTATTTGGTGATAACCTTGATTATATAAAATTAATTAAAACAAGAGATTTAAATCAAGAATTAATTTATGATTCTGTAAATGAAATATACACTTTAGAAGAGATTGAATTTCAAAAAAGTTATGAAATTCTTATTGAAAAAGATAAAGAATTTGTTTTTCCTGATGGGGAATTACCTAAATTTCCTTTATCTATAGATTTAATATATTTTAAAGATGAATCTTATTTTAATTATTTAGGCTACCCTTATGAATTTGATTGGGAAACAGAAGATTTTTTCAAAAGAATAAATAAAAATATAGAAATTGTTAATTCAAATAACCAATCTTATATTCCAGGAAATCCAAATAATAATTTAACAATTCTTGAACCTGAAAAAGGATATAAAATAAGAGTTAAACAAAATACCGCTTTTACTTTTTTGAATTGTGAAGAAAAAGGAGAAGAAGTAGTTTGCGAGATGGAAATTAGTTTTTAAAATTGTGGAATTAAATAAGTTTAAATATTCTTTTTTGTTATTTTTTTTATGACAAATAAGGTGACTCCTTGGGAAGTTAAAGGTGATGTGAATTACGAGAAGTTAGTAAAAGAGTTTGGTCTATTGCCAATTAAGGATCTTCCAAATGTGTTTAGGGAAAATGTTTTATTTAGAAGAAAGATTGTTTTTGCACATAGAGATATTCAAAAAATAATGGATACAGCAAAGAAAAAAAAGAAGTTTGTTATGATGACAGGTCTTATGCCTACAGGAAAATTTCATATTGGTCATATGATTCTAGCTCAACAATTTGTTTTTTATCAAAAATTAGGGGCTAAAATTTATATTGCAGTGGCTGATATTGAAGCTTATCATGCTAGAGGTCAGAGTCTTGGAGAGTCAAGAAAAATAGCAATGGAAGAGTATTTGCCTGCATATATTGCGCTTGGGTTAAAACCAAAAAATGTAGAATTTTATTTTCAGTCTGATAGAAGTAAAGATAGTGTTAAAGCAAATTCTTATTATAGGTTACAGAATCTTTTAGCCAAACACGCGACTTTTAATGAGTTTAAGGCTGTTTATGGCGAAATTGGACCTGGAAAAATGATTGCAGCACTTCTTCAAGCTGTAGATATGCTTCACCCTCAACTTAGTGAATTTGAAGGTAAATATCCTGTTTTAGTTCCTGTTGGAATTGATCAGGATCCACATATAAGACTTGCTAGAGATATTGCTAATAGATATAAATTAAATGATTTTACTCAATTGTCTTCGACGTATCACTTGTTTTTGCCAGGACTTAGGGGTGGTAAGATGAGTGCTTCTGAACCAAATACATTTATTGCTGTGACTGATTCACCTGAAGTTGTAAAGAAAAAGATTAATAAGTATGCATTTAGTGGAGGACAGCCAACTCTTGAGGAACATAGAAAGAAAGGAGGAAATCCTGATGTTGATGTTAGTTTTCAGTATTTGAAAATGTTTTTTGAACCTGATGATAAGAAATTAAATGATATTGAGAAAAAGTATAAGTCAGGTGAGATGACTACAGGAGAATTAAAATCTTTCACAATTGAAAAAATAAATTCATTTTTGAAAGTTTATCAAAAAAAGAAAAAACTAGCTGAAAAAGAAATTGATAAGTTTATTAAATAAATTAATCAAGATCAAGAGCTTCTCTTTTAAGGTCCACTATTATTTTTTCTAATTGTTTGTTATATCTTACTGATTCTTCAAGGCGTGCATTTTTTACAGTAGATTCTGTTCTCATATTTTCTGATTCAAAAAGCATGTTTACATATCTTCCATATACTATTACACTTTTTTCATCAACTAAATTGCCAAATGTTCTGTATGCTCCATCCAAAAAAAGTAGCAGTTCTGTTTTTCTTTGATTTTTTATGTCTTCAGAGATTTCAGCATATACAAGCTCGTTAAATTTATCTTGATCCATATTGTTTTAATTAAATCAAGGTTTTTTAATATTGTTGTGGTATAATTATTTTCCTTTTAGAATATTAATTATTGAATCTACATACTCTTGAGTTGTTTTTTTCATTTTACCTGGGTCACATCCTAAATTTGAGACATTGGCTTCTCCTCCATTATAACCTGCAGCAAGGAGTCTTATTTGTTTTTCTGTTTTATAATTTTTCCAGTTCCCACAATTTTTTATAGTGTTTTTCAATGTCTCTTAAGTAATCTCTTGCAACCTCTCTTGCTGGACCTTCAATGTAGGCAAAAAAGAAAGGTATAAATGAGTATTTATCCCATATTTTTTCTGTTATTTGATATGGTCCTCTTTCACCATCTTTTCCTGTAACAAACCACTCTCCGTTGGATTCCACTTTTTTATTGCATCAAGAAGTTTTGCATTTACTAATTTTCCTCTTGTAAAAACATCTTCGATTAAGTTTTCTCCTTCTTTTATTAGCACATATTTTTTTATTCCTTCTTTTGCTAAATAAACCACTTGAGATGTTACTGGGTTTGCTAGACCAATTATTGCTCCAACTAGACCTGCAAATCCTTTAGCTATGCTTCTTCTATTTTTATCCATGAAATTTAAGAAAAAAACTACTCCTTATAAATCTTATTATTGTCGCTACTTGATAGTTATTATTTTCTTTGGTATACCAAATTTTATAAATTGATTTCTCTTGATTGCAGTATGAAAATATTATTGTTACACTGTGATTATATTAAGTATAAGGCACTAAAAAAAGCGCTAAAAAATGTTGAGGATTTAAATGATAGAGAAAAATCTGCTGAAATAAAAGAATGTTTGGTAGTTTTAACTGCAGTTGAAAAAGGAGATAGTGTAAAATCAACTAATAGATTAGTTGAGGAAATAGTTAATGTAGCAAAAGATGTAAAGGTGAAAAATATTGTTCTTTATCCGTATGCACATTTAAGTAAGAATTTAGCTTTACCAGATGTAGCAGTGAGTGTTATGAAAGAGGCTGAAAAAATTTTAGGAAAAAAATATAGAGTAGTAAGAGCACCTTTTGGATACTATAAACAATTTGAGATTAGAGTAAAGGGTCATCCATTATCAGAGTTATCAAGAGAAATAAATTTTGGAGGTAAAGAGGATGATGAAAAATATGATCCTAAACAACTTTTAAGAGAAATATCAAAAGCAAAGTTAGATACAAGTAAGTTAAAAGATAATGATCATAGGATTGTAGGCAAAGCTATGGATTTATTTAGTTTTAATGATGTTGCGCCCGGAATGGTGTTTTGGCATGATAATGGTCTTATAGTAAGAGATGAATTAATTGATTTTTCAAAAGAAATTTTACGTAAAGAAAATTATGAATTAATTTCTACACCTGAAATTATGGATAAAAAAATTTGGCTTGTTAGTGGTCACTGGGATAAGTATAAGGAAAATAATTTTTCAACAGATTATGAAAAAAGAAAATTTTTAGTTAAGCCAATGAATTGTCCTGGAGGAATGCTTGTATATAAAAATTCTCCAAAAAGTTATAGAGACCTGCCAATGAGGGTTGGAGAGTTTGGAGTAGTTCATAGGCAAGAATTAAGCGGAGTTTTAGCTGGTTTATTTAGGGTGATTCAATTTATTCAGGATGATGCACATGTTTTTTGTGAAGAAAAAGATCTTGAGTCTGAAATTAATGCACTAATTGATTTAATTGGTTTTTTTTATGATAAGTTTAATTTAAAATATAGGGTTGAATTATCAACAAGACCTAAAAAAAGAATAGGATCTGATAAAATTTGGGATAAAGCTGAAAAGGCACTAGAGTCTGTATTAAAAAAAAGAAAAATGAAGTTTAAATTAAATAAAGGTGATGGTGCTTTTTATGGGCCAAAAATTGATTTTCATATTAAGGATTCTCTTAATAGAGAGTGGCAGCTTGGAACAGTTCAGCTTGATTTCGCAATGCCTGAGAGATTTGATTTAGAGTATATTACTAAAGACAATAAGAGAAAGAGACCAGTAATGCTTCATAGGGCAATTTATGGGTCTTTAGAAAGATTTATTGGAATTTTAATTGAACACTATAAGGGAAGATTTCCAACGTGGCTTGCACCCAAACAAGTTAGAGTTTTGAATTTCACTGATAGAAATAAAGGA
>CAZPVF010000059.1:0-4727 GCA_964589955.1 Candidatus Woesearchaeota archaeon | reverse complement strand
TTATTTGCGTCTGCATCATAATAAATAATTGGTATTTCTTTTACTTTTACTTCTGTTGTTACCTGCTTAACACCGGCACTACTGATACTTCCATCGTATTTTTCAAAAACTAGTGAAAACTCAATATTGTCAGGAATATCTAAATTTTGTTTTAGAGTATCAAAATTAGTTATATAATCCTCAATTTTTTCTTCAAAAAATTCTTGTGTAACAGTTACTGAGGAAATTATAGGATTTGGATCGCATCCTGTTCCTGAGGGGCCAGTATCAGTAAAATTAATTGGTGCAGCATAAATAGAAATGTAGTTTCCAGTACTTCCATCAACATGAATTTGAGAAAGAGTCATAGCAGAATCTATTATGTTTTTATTTGAGTCTTTTGCTAGAGCATCAGCATTATTTGAATCATAAACAATACCATTTGCACTAAAAATTATGCAGTTTGTATCACTTATACTAATAAGAATTAGTGTTAAATTTGTCTTAAATTCTTTAGTCAGTTGGCTTTCAATATAATCTACAACTAGGTCCTGGTCTTTTTGTTGTGTTAAAACAGGTTCAGATATAATTAAGAGAATGATTAAAAATAAAACAAAAACACTAAATGAAGCAATTACACCAATATGTGTTCCTCTTTTATTTTTCATTTTATATCCTATATATTTGAGACTCCTGTAACTGGTTCAGGTGTTCCTAAAATAAGACCTGCAACTGTTGAAATTAAAAATGATGCAACCATTAGTGTAAATGAGTGTTTTATTCCTGCTTTTAAGCTTCCTTCAGCTAGTTTTCCAATCGTAAGTCCGCTAAAAAGTCCTTGAATAAGTAGTAAGTATAAAAAAGACCCAGAAATGTCTGCTACTTCATTTTGTCCCCCAACTTCTAAACCTCCAGCCCCAAGTGTTCTTACATCTGCAATTCCAGATATCATTGGCAAAATTTTATACTGCATAACAAGAATAATTACTAAAAATACTAAGAAAATAATATATCCCTGAACAACAAGTGTAGAAATTATTGACTTTCTTTCTTTTTTTAGTTTATCAGACATATTTACTGCTCCAGCAACAGATTCTAATATTTCACCAATATCTCCGCCAGCTCTTTCTGCCTGGCCAATAAGTGTCAATGCTCTTGAAATTGTTTTATTATTAACGTCTTTTGAAAAGACATGAAGTGCAGTATTTAGTGGAACTCCAAGAGAAATCTGGTTTGCTAATTTTCTAACATGCGAGCTTAATATTCCATATGGTTTATTTCTCATATTTACTATGCTCTTACTAATTGGTGTACCTGTTTTAACACTCTCAACCAAATTTCTTGAAAATTCTAAAAACATTTCTTCTTTTTGTGTTGCTTCTCTTGTATCGTTTATAATTGTTACTACAAAAGGTGTTGCACCAATAACTATTCCAATTCCTATAAGAAATAAAAATATTTTTGATTCTATACCAAATATAAATGCAGCACCCATTACTAGTAATCCTGCAATCCCTCCTATTATGTGAAATTTTTGTATTTCCATTATACACTAGATTGTTTAAGGTGTAAAAACACCAAAAACACAAAATTTATCATTGTAACTCCAAGTATCATTACAAGAGTGATCATTCCCGGACTAAGCGAGATGCCTAAATTACTTACACTCATCATCATTAATAAAAGCATTAAAATCATTGGTGCAGCAATAACTAAACTAATATAAAGATCCATAAAAGTTTCAGCAGATTTAGTATACTTTTCTCTCTCAATCTTATACTCAAATAAGAGATTTTGCGCTCTTTTTTCAAAGAACTCAGAAAGCCCTCCTCCAGAATTAATTGTTGTTGCAATTCCGTTTAAGAGTTCTGTTAGTTTTTGGCTTGGACTATTAAATGCAACATTTCGTAATGCAGTAACAAAATCATACCCATAAACATTGATCTCATTAATTATTTTTGTAAATTCTTTTTCTAAAAAAACATACTCTTTTGTAGAAATTATTATGTTGAATATCTTACTAGGTTCAACCATTGATCCTGCAATAGCAGACATATGAATTGTTGCAAAGGGTAGTTCCTGATCTATTTTATTTCCAATATAAGATTTTTCTACTGCAGGATAAACATACATACCAAGAAACGTTATTACTGGTGTAGCAAGAGGAATCCAAAATACCTTAAGCAATCTGGCCAGTAAATCTTCAGTCATCATAGTAATAATTGGTAGTTCAACTGATAAATTAAAAAACAGGAAAAAAATCATTATAAGAATTCCCACAATAAGTGATATTAAACAAGACATGAATATCATTGAGATATAGCTTCCAATAACATACTTTAAATTTGCTTTAACTAAGTCCCTGTTTAAATCTAGAAAAAAACTAGTTTTACTTAATTTTTTTGATAAGTTGCCAAAAACACTATTAGAAAATCTAACATATCCACTAGCTTTTTGTTCTTTTTTCTTTACTTTGTTTTTATCTTTTTTCTTTATTCTTTTTAGTGTGTTCCTCTCAAGCCTAGTTAGTTCTACATCAACAATCTTATGTTTTTTCTTTCTTTCTTTTTTGTATTCTTCATAAACATCTATTTTCTTTTCCTCTTTTTCCTCAACAACTTTAGGCATTTCAACTTTTATATCTACAGGAGATTTAGGCAAAGGTTTTGTAATGGTCATATCTTCTAGAATTCCAGATAGTTCTTCAACAGTTTTTCTTAGCTCAGATTTGAGTAATGTAATCTGTGATTGAGCCATTCTAGAAACTTCACTGCCCTGTTTTTGTTTTAAACCTTCCTGAATACTAACAATTTCACTAATAATTTTAGCTTCTTTTTTCATTAATTCTCTTACTTCACTTAAGAATTCTTGAGTATCACTCATCCTATTACCTCTGAAATTTTTTTCTGAATATCTATAATAAATTTCTTAACTTTAGAAAAATCTTCAGGGCTCTTGCTTTTATAAGCAACAATCAACTTTGGCTCAGCTTTATTTAAACTAGAAACCAACTGCTTTAAAAACTCTATACTTGCTTCATCCATTTTTGCACTTCTTTTTATTAAGAATTAAACAAATTATTATTTAAAGAGTTTATGTTATTGGCTTAATTATATATTAATTTTAAATTGCTTTAGGACTTCTTCAGGTTTTTTATAATATTTTCTAACTATCTCTTTAACTTCATCAAATTTCATAGCATTATGTCTATATAGTTCATACATAAGTCTCACTCTTCTTCTGAATTCTAGATCCAGTTCATTTTTTCTTAATCCATACCTTCTAGAAATTTTTTCAAAAATTTTACTAGTTTTTTTAAAATAAAATTTATCATCCATTGCGTTCCAGACAAATGGTGTATTAGTTAGTGCTAGCCCTTCTGGTGTAACATTTATAATTTCAACAATCTCTCTTAGTTTTCTAGTCTCTTGTTTTTGGACTATTGCATGACTCATAATGCAAATACAGTCTAGTACATTTAATAGGGTTGGAGATAATTCAATTGGAGGTGTTTCAAGCCTTTTAATAACAGTATCAACTGAATCAGCGTGAATTGTGCTTATTGATGAATGTCCAGAAGCCATACCCTGAAACAAAACATAGGTCTCTTTACCTCTAACTTCACCAACTATTACATAGTCTGGATTTTGTCTAAATGAGCTTTTTAGTAAAACAAATAAGTCAATTTCACTTAATTTATTTGATCCTGTTGCTCCCCTAACAACACTTGGAAGCCAGTTTTCTTGAGGCAGGTTTAGTTCTCTAGTATCCTCAATACTTACAATTCTTGCTTCAGGAGGAATAAAAAATGAAATTGCATTAAGAAGCGTTGTTTTTCCTGATGAAGTTCCTCCTGTAATTAAAATATTCATTCTGTACTCTACTAGTAACCATAAGTAAGCTAGCATTTCAGGACTAAGTGTATTCATAGAGAGAAGTCTAGGCGGAGTCCACGGGGTTTTTGTAAATTTTCTAATTGTGAATGTCGGACCCTTACTTGTGATGTCTTTAGTGTAAGTTGCATTAACTCTACTTCCATCAGGAAGACTTCCATCTAAAATTGGACTAGCATAAGAAATATATTTTCCACACCTCTGGGCAAGTTTTTCAATAAAACTTGAAAGTTTTTCAATATCTCTAAATTTGACATTTGTTTTTATGTTTCTATATCTTCTATGAACAATATAGATGTGGCTATCTACTCCATTACATTCAATATCTTCAACAAAATAATCTCTTAAAAGAGGATCAACTTCATTAAATCCTATAAAATCTCTAACAAGATAGTAATATATTTTAGTATATGTTTCATAACTCATACTAATTCCTAACTCAACTGCTAGTAGCTTAAATCTTTTGTCAATATATTCTAGAAGTTTTTCTTCTTCACTTTCAACAATTGTATCAAAATTTATTAAATTTTTCATTGCTGAAACTATCTGATCTCTTTTTTCTTTTTCTGTTTTATCCAGTGTTGGTTCTTCAACTTCATATACTATTTCATATCTATTTTTGTCCCAGTATATATGAACATAAGAAAAAGGTTCAACTAAACAGTATCTTATATCAATTTTAGTTTTATCACGTATTTTTCTTAATGGAGGAAGACTTGGATTAAAATTTACTTTTACTCTTGGATAATCTTGTACTTTTGGTTGCTCTATTTTTTGTGCCATTTTAAATTAATGATATATCAATATTTGTTACTCCTCCAACCCCACCTTTGTTTAGTATAATTACTTTATAAG
>CAZPVF010000058.1:0-4845 GCA_964589955.1 Candidatus Woesearchaeota archaeon | reverse complement strand
TGGTGTAGATGCAGAATTTCAAAGACTAAGTTATGATATTCCAGATAGAGTTCAAGATATGATGCTAGAGATAATGAAAATGGAATATCTTAGTGCTGGTGCAAAAAATAAAAATGTTGATACTTTTGTTAATGATGTGAGAGTATTAGAAAAATTAAGAAGAGAATCAAACTTAAATATAGATCTGCTTTCATTAATAAAAACATATAATAATCATGTTGGAAACCAAATTGTAGATACTTCAAATATAACAGACATAACTAATTTAACAAATAAAGAAAAAGAAGATGCTCAACCAGAACTGACAACTAGTTTGAGTAGAGTTGGATAATAAATAATAGAAATATTTATAAACCGTAATTACCGAAAAATAACAACAGAAAATGGGTTTAACATCAAATTTTAAAGGAGCAGTAAAAGCGTCTTGGAAAGGATTGACTAGTGCAAGTTTTTGGCTTTCTGGCTGGACTGCTTTAGGTGTAGGTGTAGGTGTAGGTGTTATTGGGCTTTATGAGGCTTTTGTTAATGGAAGATATGATGGAAATATTGTAGATCAAGCATATCAAGGATTTGTTAATGCAATGCCAGTTGTTTCTGATCAACCAGCTTTTGATGTTATTAAAAGAGATTTATCTGCAGGACTTGTTGGAGCAGGTATTTCTGTTGTTACAAGGCTTGGAAATATTGCTAGACAAGGATTTTCTGGAAATTATTCTCAAGGAAGAGCTGAAGCTGAAGAGAAAGAAGAAATTAGTAGACAAGCAAATAGACAAGTTTATCAGGCAGAAGTTGCTGCTGATGCAGCAGTAGAAGTAGCAGAGATTGAAGCAGAAAAAGAAGAAAGAATAATTGACATAACAAGAAGGTTAGATAATTATAGATCTAAAAATCAGACAGGTTAATTCTTCTAATTTTCCCTTATAAAAATTGCGGTATTGTAATGCTTATATCAAATATAAAGCAAAATTTATAAGTAGTTTTATTCTAATTATAAAATAATGCATGAAAATGGAAAACATACTTGTTGCTGATGTTATGACAAGAGATCCTATAACTATTTCTCCAGATACAAATTTGTTAGAATGTGCTAGAAAAATGGTTAGAAAAAGAGTAGGAAGCCTACTTCTTGTTGAAAAAAAACACTTAGTAGGAATTATTTCAGATAAAGATATATTGTGGGCACTAATAAAAAAATCAAAGGATAGTTTACAAAAAATTAAAGCAATTGATATTTCTCCAAAAAAAATAGCCACAATTAAGCCTTCATCAACAGTAAAAGAAGCTCTAAAAAAAATGAAGAAGTTTAAATTTAAGAAATTTCCAGTTCTTCAAGAAGGAGAATTAGTAGGAATGATTACAGCTAGGGACATATTTAATTTTCAACCACAATTATATCCAGAGCTTGATGAGTTTGCTCAGATTAGAGAAGAAGCCCAGAAACTAAAAAGACTAAAAAAATCAAAAGATAAAAAAGAAGGTGTTTGTGAAGAGTGTGGCAATTTTGACTTTCTATACAGTGTTCACGGAAACTTAATCTGTGAAAACTGTAGGGATTCTATGTAAGAAATGTTTTTAAACAAAAAGAACATGTTATTAATATACATTGAGGTGTTTTTATGGCTACAGGTGAAGAAGAAACAATTTTTACAAGCAAAATAAAATATAGAGGAATTTTTTCATTTAAAGATTTTTATCAATTTTGTTATGATTGGTTAACTGAAGAATCTGGTTGGGACATTATGGAAACTGAGTATGATGAGAAACTAACTGGAGACACAAAAAATATTAATATTGAATGGAAATTTTCAAAAAAAGTTACTGATTATTTTAAGTTTAAAGGATCAGTTAAGTTTAAGATTCTCGGACTGGCTAATATAGAAATTATGCAGGGTGGAGCAAAAGTTAAAACAAATAATGGTGGGATTGAGGTAAAAATTAAATCAATTCTTCAAAGAGATTATCAGGGTAAGTTTGATAGGTCTGCATATAAAAAATTTTTAAGAGGAATATATGAAAAGTGGGTAATTCCTTCAAGAATTGAGGAATTTGAAGGCAGACTCGCAACTATAAGCGATACATTTTTAGGCCAGGCAAAGTCTTTTCTAGACTTAGAAGGTAGAAAATAACTAAAAAATAACCAAAATCCTTAAATACAATTCTTAATTTTAATATTAATGAAAAAGATCTTAATAATATTAATATTTTGCTTAATTTTTACTTCTACAGTTTATGCTCTTAATATAGAGATGACAAAATTAAGCGAAAATGAGGTTATGATTGCAGGAGTAAAAGAGCCAGCAGTTTTTTTATTTAATATTGAAAATAAAGGTGGTGAGACAAGTATAGAATTTTTTAATCTTTTAGGTTTTAGCTTGACACCAGCTTCAAAAATTAATTTTGATCTTCTTGAAGAAAAACAAGTTGAACTGCGTCTAGCACCAATTGGCGAATTTAATCATATTGGACCATACACTTTAACATATTTTGTAAGAGATACTAATAATTCTCAATTACAAAAAACATTAACATTTAATAGAATTGAGTTAGTTGATGCAATAGAAATTGGAGCAAAATCATTTAATCCTGATTCAAACTCAATTAAGGTTTTTATAAAAAATAATGAGAATATTGATCTAAAAGGAGTAAAGGCGAGATTTTATTCAACTTTTTTTGATAAGACTGAAAGATTTGATCTAGACAAATATTCAGTGAGTAACTTTACAATCGAACTTAATCCTGAAGACTTTGATGAGCTTATTGCAGGATTTTACACAATGAATGTGGAAGTAAGTGTTGATGATGCTCTAGCAGAGCTATCCACAAGTTTAGAATTTACTGAACAAGAAAAAATAACAACAGAAGAAAATGATGTTGGTATTTTAATTAACACGCACAAGGTTAAAAAAACAAACGAAGGAAATGTGGCAACAAATGCTGAAGTTACAATGACTAAAAATATTATTTCAAGACTATTTACAACATTTTCCCCTGAGCCAAGTGTTTCAATTAGGGAGGGATTTACAGTTTATTATGCATGGTCAAAATCTCTTAGTCCAGGAGAAAGCCTTGAGGTAACAGTTAACACAAACTGGTACTTTCCAATAATTTTAATAATACTAATTATAGCAATAGTTCTTTTAACAAAGCAGTATGTAAAAACAAATCTAGTTTTAAGAAAAAAAGTAAATTTTGTAAGAGCTAAAGGTGGGGAATTTGCACTAAAAATATCAATATATGCTCACGCTAAAAAATACATAGAAAATATTAATATCGTTGATAGACTTCCTCCTCTTGTAAAAGTATTTGAGAAATTTGGAACAAATAAACCAGTAAGAGTTGATGAAAAGTCTAGAAGAATCGACTGGACTTTTGAAAAATTAGAACCAGGTGAAATTAGAGTAATGTCATATATAATTTATTCTAAAGTTGGAGTAATGGGTAAATTTAGTCTTTCACGAGCTAAAGGAATATTTGAAAGAGACGGTCAGATCCACGAAACTAGCTCAAACAGAGCGTTTTTTGTCTCAGAACCCAGAGGAAAAGATATTGAAGAAGAGTAGATCATTCATATCTTTTATTAAAATAAAAAAGAAGAGTAATGAAATTTTTTCTACATAAGATATATAAATAGTTAATATTTAGTTCCCAAATGATGTGTGTAGAGAATGAAGTAAAAGAGAGGGTTGATGAAAATAATCCTATAAAAAATTTAGATATTCCGTATGTAGGTAGTGTAGAATTTGATAGGGGTGCGATAAGAAAAAGAGAGTTTAAAATTATTTATAATCCTAAATCAGAAGGAAATTTAGATAAAAGATATATTTTAAGAATAGATGCTTTTAATTACCAAGAATTAATTAGTACAGACACTCCTCTTTCTTATGCTATAGAAAAAGTTAGACATTTACACCAAAATCCTCATCAAAGCGATTTTTAATTTATGACTTCTTCACATACTAGATGCCAAAAATATTGCGGTTGATTGCAACTATAACTGCAGTCTTGGGGTTTTGTCCACACTCCTGTTGCATTATATTTTTTACTTGCGATTTCATAATCAATTTCTCTTGATATGCAGTCATCTCCCCATCCATCATTACCTATCCATATCCAGTTTTGAGGGCTTTCTTCAAGACTATATCCTCCAACTCTTCTTTTTATAATTCCTTCTACTATTATTGTTTGTCCTTCATATTTTTCAGGATTTTCATTAAGATCTTTCATAAGAACTTTTGAAATTACTGGTTCTTGCTCTTCTTCTACAGTGTCATTTATCCCAATATTATTCTCTTCTTCTTGACTCTCTTTATTATAAACATTGTTTTGATTATTGTCCTGGTTTGTAGTCTCTTGACTGCTTGAGAAAACTAGCATTCCTATAATAAAACCTAAAAGAATTCCTATTACTGCACCAATAATAAGTCCTTCAATCATCTCTTTTTCCATAATTAACTAAGAAAAATAGTATATATAAAAATATCCCTCTAGGTTATTTTAATAAACTTGGGATAAAAATAAAAGAATCCCTCCACCCAGATTCGAACTGGGGATCTCCCGGGAACTGCGTAAGCAGCCAAGGATGCTGACTTCTCAGGTTTCATTTATTATCTGTGAGTATAACAGACTATCCACCCTATTCTACAGCCAGGCGCTCTGAACCACTGAGCTATGGAGGGATAAAGCTCTGAGTACCCCAACGCAAACCGACACGGTCGTTTGCATAGAGGGATAAAGCTCATTAATTAATGAAATATAAGGCATTTTTAAGGGTTTTTGTTCTTGAAATTCATTGTGTTATCCAGAAATAAGTTCCCCTCGATAACACACATAAATTCTAAAAAACAA
>CAZPVF010000057.1:0-5146 GCA_964589955.1 Candidatus Woesearchaeota archaeon | reverse complement strand
ATATTGGCAGAGCACAAAAAACAATGATTGAATTTTCTTCACCAAATACAAACAAGCCTTTACATTTAGGGCACTTAAGGAATTTAGCAATAGGCGAGAGCCTATCAAGAATTTCAGAATTTGTAGGTGAAAAAGTAATAAGAGCCAATCTTAATAATGATCGTGGAATACATATTTGCAAGTCAATGTTAGCTTACAAAAAATGGGGAAAAGAAGCAATGCCTGAAGAAAAAAAAATAAAATCAGATCATTTTGTAGGAAAATATTATGTTATGTTTGAAAACAGATACAAAAAAAATAAAAAAATTCTTAATGAGGCCCAAGAACTTCTTAATATGTGGGAGGCTGGAGATAAAAGAACACTTCTTTTATGGAAACTAATGAATGATTGGGCTCTAAAAGGATTTGATGAAACATATAAAAATTTTGGAATAAAACACGATGTAGTATTTTATGAAAGTAAATTATATAAAAAAGGAAAAGAAATTATTAATGATGGTCTAAATAAAAAAATCTTTCATAAATCAAGAGGACATGGGGTAAAGATTAATTTAAAAGAAGAAAAATTAGGTGAAAAAATTCTTCTTAGGGAAGATGGAACATCTCTTTATATTGTCCAAGATTTAGCTTTAGCTATAGAGAAATTTAAAAAATATAAGATTAACAAATCTTATTATATTGTTGGAAATGAGCAAGAGTATCACTTTAAAGTTCTTTTCAAAATTTTAGAAAAATTAGGTTTTACTGATAAATTCATGAAGCACGTCTCTTATGGAATGGTTAATCTTCCAGAAGGAAAAATGAAAAGTCGTGAAGGAACTGTTGTTGATGCAGATGATTTTATTACCCAAATTGAAGAATTAGCTAAAATAGAATTATTAAAAAGAGAAAAACTAAATAAAATTGAACTTGAAAAAAGAGCACACATTATAGCTCTTAGTGCAATTAAATATATGTTACTTAAAACAGACATTAAAAGAAGTATAATGTTTGATCCAAAAAAATCAATTAGTTTTGATGGAAATACTGGACCTTATTTATTATATAGTTATGCAAGAGCTTCATCAATTATTAGAAAAAGCGGACATCCTAAAAGATTTAAGATTAATGAATTAAGTAAAGTTGAATTAGAGCTTGTAAAAAAACTTCTTAATTTTTCTGATTTAACAAAAAAAGCATACAATTTAATGGAACCGTCATTAATTGCAAACTATTGTTATGATCTCTCAAAAAATTTTAATGAATTTTATCACGCGTGTCCTGTTATTGGTTCAGACGAAGAGCCATTTAGGTTAGCATTAGTTCAAGCTTTTAGAGTTGTTTTGAAGAGTGCTCTCGGACTTTTAGGTATTGAAACGCTTGAGGAGATGTGAACAAAACTTATTTAAACGAGTCTAACTTAGTTAGATTATAATTTCAAATGGATGAAAGGAGGTGGTTTTGAATTTTAGAAATGGTAAAAGTAAAAAAGATGAATGAGTCAATGTTTGCTAAGCTTCACAAAGAGTTAACCATCGCTGGGGAGCTTATAAGAGCTAGACAAGAAGAAAAACAAGGTCTATTAGACGAGTTTGATGCTGAAGCTAAGAGATACTTTTTTGGAAAAATCTCACAAAGAGCACTTCAAACTTCAGTTAGAAAAACAAATGGCGAACTAGCTAGACTCAATAAGGCTATAAGAGATGCTATTAAAAGAGTTAAAAGTGTTGGAGATAGGGCAACTAAACTTGCCGGTGCTCAAGCACCAATCGCTTTTAGGGCAACAATGACTGGAATTGCTGTTCCAGGAAAAAAGAAAGTTACCAAGAAAAAAGTTAAAAGAAAAGTTAAAAAGGTTAAAGCTAAAAAGGTAGCTAAAAAGAAAAAGAAAGTTGTAAAAAAGAAAGTGAAAAAAAAGGTAGCTAAAAAGAAAAAAGCCTCCAAGAAAAAGAGAAGATAAACTCTAATTTATTTATTTTATATTTTTGATTTCTATTTTTTAAAGTATTTAGAAACAGGTCTAATCATAATAAGTAATGAAACAACAAGCCAAAAAGCTCAGTGAACTCCAAATATTAAATTCTTAAACCACAGTCACAAAGTCAGTAAAAAAACAAAAATGTTGCAGTGGATAGTTTAATTAAACTTATATCAGCATGATCTAATTTTTTTACTTTAGAATTAAGTTTTTCTTTAAGTCCCTTTTTACCTCTTTTTTTCTTTGCCATACTTATATCTAACCTTCATCAACTGGTTGAGTCATTAACTTTGACCCACATCCTTCATCATCCATTTCAATCTTCAACAATTGCCATTTTATTTTATGTTTTAAGGTCCGTCTCCACTTCCTGCCATTTTAAGTTTCATCAATTCCACCAATCTTTATTTAAGTTCCACATCCATCAATTAAATTTAACATTTTACCACACATCCATTAAATGTCTTGCCTCTCCTTGTGCCCCCATATTTTTTAACCCCCACTCGGTACGTCCATTTTAAAATCTCCTCTCTATGCAAATGACTGTGTTCGATTTGCATTATCTTACTGGCTTCATTTCACGCCAAGCAAGTTCGAACATTTGTTCAAGAGCGCTAGCAAAGAATTCTGTATTAATCCAAACCCCAATATCATAATTTGGATGAAATTTCTCATCATCTAGAAGCATAAACATTAACTGATTAGAATCAATTATTATAAATCTAGCCTTTATTTTATCTAGCTTTCTCACCTCAGCAACTTTTTTTAACTCTTTAGCAACTTTCATGTTATTAGAATTAATTGGTGCAGCAATCCTAATTTTTACTCCCCTCTTTTTACATTTCTCAAGGCTTGGCATTAAAGCTTCAAGTTTTCTGTTTAAGCCTTCAGCTGTTGTAACAATTGTGATTGTTTTTTCAGCATCTCTTACCATCATATCTAGGTGGTTATATAGGTTCTGTCTTCCTTTAAGTGAACCAGATAAATCAGATGGCTCAACAAATTTAACACCTTTTGTAAATAGCTGGTTTAACTCTTCTAAAACTTCATCACCTTTTAGTCTCTCAAGTCTCTTAGTTCTTTCTTGAGCAAATACCATTAAATTTTTTTTAACCCTCTCCACAACCTCTTCTGGCTTTAGTGCAACAAACTTGATCGGCTTACCAAGTTTCATTACAATGAATCCTTTTTTTTCAAGAGATTCTAGAATATCATATGTTCTTGATCTTGGAACATCAGAAATATTTGATAGCTCACCTGCTGTAGAGGTTCCTCGTGACAGTAGAGCAGTCCAAACTTTGACTTCATACAAATTTAAGTCAAAAATTTTTCTTAGTCTACTTAAAAATTCATCTTTTACAATCATTTTCTTGAATTTATTTGGTCTTTTTTGTTTTTAAAGATTGTTATATTATAAAAGGGTAAAAGCCAGCGATTACTAATCAGTGGTTAAATTAACGCAATATAACAATCTCACCCTTTTTATTCTTAATTCTAAAGTCAATTTTGTTTTTAAATGTTTCCTTGCTAGTCGTAACAATTTTTAACTCTTTAGAATTTGTCTTAGATTTTATCGACGATTTATGTAAATCTAATGTCTTTTTAAATTCTTTATCGACGATAATAGTTGTCTTAACTTTGTCTTTCTTATTTAGTCCTAAATTTTTTCTAAATGCCTGGATTTTTCTTACTAACTCTCGGCTGTAACCTTCAGCCTCAAGTTTAGGTGTTAGTTTAGTATCTAATTCTAAATCAAATTCTACATCCTTTGATACTGGAGATTTATAGATAATTTCTTTTACATTAAGTTGATTTTTTATTATTTGTGTAAGATCTTTAAACCTTTTAGCATCTTTAATATACACTACAGCTTTAGCAAGTGGCCACTTAAGTCCAATAGAAGCCTTGTCTCTTTTGTAAAGTCCTTTCTCTATTATCTGCATTGCTTGAGAAAATTCTTCTTCAAGTTTTATATTAATTTTTTTCTTATTTTCTTTTGGCCAGGATTCTAAATGAACAGAATTTTTACCAAAGTTTTCATGGATGTGTTCAGTAATGTAAGGTGCAAAAGGAGCTAGAAGTAAAACAACACTAGCTAATACTTCACCTAAAATTTGTTTTGTGTCATCTCTATCTCTTGTAAGTCTTATATAACCTCGTGATAAATCTTTTACTACAAAATTCATAATTTCTAAAAACGGTTTATCAATCGAATAATTATTTAGTCCTTCTGTTACGTTCTTTATTAAAGAGTTAAGTCTAGATAAAATCCACTTGTCTTCAATTCTTTTTTTTGTTTTTTTATTATCAAGCATTTTGTAGTACTTGTTTGTGTTATATAAAACTGTTAAAAAAGGAATTATAGACTCTTTCATTAAATCAAATGAAAACCTTTTCTGGTTTCCAGCTTCAGTTGTACAGAATTGTAATCTTACTGCATCAACTCCAGCCTTATCAAGTATTTCCTTTGGTTTTATAATATTGCCTTTAGATTTGCTCATTTTTTCTCCTTTTTCGTCAACTATATGTCCAGCACATATCACATTCTTATATGTAGGTTTATTAAACAAAATTGCTCCAATTACATGAAGTGTATAAAACCAACCTCTTGTCTGATCAACTGCTTCAGCAATAAAGTCGTACGGAAATCTCTTTTCAAACTCAGTCTTTTTTTCAAATGGATAATGGAATTGTGCAAAACTAGCTGAGCCAGAGTCATACCAGCAATCTATAACATCACTGACCCTATTCATTTCAGCACCACACTTGGAACATTTTAATTTTACTTTATCAATAAAAGGTTTATGAAGATCAATTTTACCCGCAATCTTAATATTTGCCTTTTCTTTTAGTTCTTTTACTGAACCAATTGCAATAATTTCTCCACAAGTACACTTCCATATTGGTAAAGGAGTTCCCCAAAACTTTGATCTTGATAATGCCCAGTCTTTAGCTCCTTCTAACCATTTACCAAATCTTCCGTTCTTTATATGATCCGGATCCCAATTAATCTTTTTGTTTAATTTTATTAACTCATTTTTTATTTTTGTAACACTAATAAACCAAGAATTAATTCCATAATACAAAAGTGGAGAATCACACCTCCAGCAGTAAGGATAGCTGTGTGTGAATTTTTCAGACTTAAATAATAAGTGTCTCTCTTTTAGATCTTTAATGATATCCTTTTCT
>CAZPVF010000056.1:0-5263 GCA_964589955.1 Candidatus Woesearchaeota archaeon | reverse complement strand
AAAAGAATTAATTTTGGAATTTTTGTAATAATCTTTGCAATACTTATGATTGTTGCAGCATTTATTTAATTATGTTTTTAGTTCTCTTTGGGAAGCTAGTTTCTTCTTTTCTTCATAAGTTTTAAATCCATATAGAGTTTTCCAAGAGTTCTTTATTTCTTTTATAACTGTACTTTTTCTTTTTCTATTATTTAGATAATCATTATATAGTCTAATTCTTCTATAAGCTGATCTATCATAAGTATTTGTAGGATCTTTTTCTTTTCTCCAATTGTTCCAAAGAAACTTTATCTTTTTAGCATACTCCTTATTTGGATTGTCTATAAACTCTTTTTCAAGCTTTCTAATTTCTTTATAGTCTTTTTCTCTTTCTCTTCTATATGTATATGCAGGCATAATTTATTTCTATTTTAACTGCTTTTAAGAATTATTGTTTTTTTAGAAAATTTTAAGTAGTCTAAATAATTAAAAAAATTAATGGTAAATAGACTAAGTAATTACTCTTTGAGAGAGACAGAAGGTCTTTTTAATGAATTTAATTACGCAGTTGATAAATACTTAGAAGTTTTTGATAAAGATCTAAAAATTGGAAGACCTATGGCAGAGAAAATTAATGCTGAAAGTAATTTAGTAAAAGCTATTTCTAATCTGCCTAAAGATCTAGTGGATCATGACATGTTTTTAGGACAAGTAAAATTCTTAATTAATGGGTGCAACCATAGCAAAAGAAGATTTACAAATCTTGTTTTTGTAGCCATTCAAGATAATTGGGTTCTAACAGATGGTCCAAAATATGTTCCAAATAATTACCCACACATTAATACTAATGGAACTATTGATATGAATGAAGAACTTGAGTTTAGATGCAATGACCAGCCGTATTTTGATCATGCAGTGATATTTGATCTTGATACAAAATTGCACACTTTTTATACAAGAAGAAAAAAATATACAAGAGAAGCTGCTTAGGACTTATTGATCTTCAGATAGAAGACCTTTATGTGAAGTAACTGCGTTGACGAGCATCCAGTAACTTGTTACTGGTTTTCAGATAGACCTTTTCTATTTCTAATCTTTTTTATTATTTCATCCTGCATTCCTTGTGGAACTCTTTCAAATAATTGATCTTTAAGTGAGCTTGAGCCTCTTCCCTCAGTTGCAGATCTAAGATCATTACTCCATCCAAGCATTTCAGCTACAGGAAGTTTTGCTTCCATTTCTGCATTGCTTCCATCCTGGCTAACATTAATCATCTGTCCTCTTTTTGAGTTAACTAGCTTTGTTATTGCCCCTAAAAACTTATCCGGCATCTCAATCAAGTGTACCTGTAATGGTTCAAATAAAAAAGCATTAGCTTTTGCCATTGATTCTTTAACTGCCTCTCTTACAGCAGGGTAGACTTGTGCAGGACCTCTGTGAATAGCATCTTCGTGAAGTCTAATATCAACTAGGCTCACTTTCATTTTCATACAAGGCTCTCTAGCTAGTGGTCCCTGATCCATTACCATTTCAAACGCATCTAAGATCATCTCAATTACTTCATTAATATGAACTTCTCCTCTAGTCTCATCAGTAAACATGTTTCCTTTGTAAATATCTCTAACATTTCTAATTTCATCTCCGCTCCAACCCAGTTTACTGAGTGCTTCAGTTACTGTTTGGCTCTTCTTTTTTACTCTTCCTTCTGGAACATCTCCTGCCTTAATTGCTTCATAAACATCATCTTCTAGAGGTTCAACTTTAATATAAAATGAATTATGCTTATTAGGACTTCTTCCTTCAGTAGCATCAGAAGCTTTGCCTACACTTTCCCTATAAACAATAATTGGAGGTGAGGTTTTAACATCAAGCCCTTTTTCTGATTTTATCCTATTCTCAATTATTTCTAAGTGAAGCTCTCCCATACCAGACATTAAGGATTCACCAGTTTGTTCATTAATTTCAATTTTTATAGAAGGATCTTCTTTACCAACTTGTTTTAGTACTTCAACTAGTTTAGGTAAATCTGTAGCTTTATTTGCTTCAATAGATTTTGTAACAACTGGTTCAAATAAATGTTTTATTGCTTCAAACGGTTCAATTGGTTGTTTACTTACAGTTTCACCTGCGAAAACATCTTTTAATCCCACTACTCCAACAATATTTCCTGCATTTGCTTCCTCCACTATAATTCTTTGTGCTCCTTTGTAAACACTAACTTGTTGTAATCTAACATTTCTTTTTGCTAGATTCATGTAAGTTTCATCACCTTGCTTCATTGTTCCACTAAATAATCTTCCTGCAGCAACTTCACCAGCGTGTTTATCTACAACAATTTTAATTGGGACAAATGCAACTTCACCTTTTGGATTACAATTAAGAAGGTCTTTACCCATTGTTGACTCAACATCTCCGTGCCATATTTTCGGAATTCTATATTTTTGTGCATCAACAGGATTTGGATGATGCTTAATTGTCATATTAAGAATGATTTCGTGAAGTGGAGCTTTTTTTGCTAGCTCTTTGTAAGTATCATTTTCATAAGCATCAATCACATCTTTAAATGTAATTCCTTTAGCTTTCATATAAGGAAAACTCAGTGCCCAATTATGGAATGCTGAACCAAAAGCAACAGTTCCCTCACCAACACCTACTTTCCATTTTTCTTTATAACCCTCTGGCGCAATATTTTCAATTAGTTCATTAACATGATCAATAATTTTAATAAATTTGTTCTGCATTTCTTCAGGTGTTAGCTTAACTTCTTTAATTAGCCTATCAACTTTATTAATAAACAGAACCGGTTTTACTAATTCTTTAAGTGCTTGACGAACAACAGTTTCAGTTTGAGGCATTACACCCTCAACTGCACATGTGAGAATTACGCAACCATCAACTGCTCTCATGGCTCTAGTTACGTCTCCTCCAAAATCAACGTGACCTGGTGTGTCAATTAGGTTAATTAGATAATCTTCACCACCAACTTTATGTATCATAGAAACACTTGCTGAGTCAATTGTAATTCCTCTACTTGCTTCATCATCATGAAAATCTAGAGCTCTTTGTTTACCAGCAGTCTCTTCACTGAGCATTCCAGCTCCTGCAAGTAAATTATCAGAAAACGTAGTTTTACCGTGGTCAATATGTGCAGCAATTGCTATATTTCTAATTTTATCTTGCTGTCTCATTAATTTAACAAAATCTTTTTCAGTAGCCATATTAATTTAATATAAGTTAATTGAGAATTTGGTTTTTAAATCTTTGGGGAGTTATTCATACTTTTCTCCATCAATTGTTATAGATAATAACTGGTTATTGAGATATGGTCTATTTGTTTTTTTAATCTTGTTTGATAGATAGTTAAGCACGGACCCTATTGGTCCTTTTTGAACTTGTCTATAACCTATTTCTACTTTTCTTCCTACACTAGCTCTTACTGCATCTCTGATTTTATTAATGTTTTTGTCTCCTTTCCAAGTGTATTTATAATATTCTTCTCCATCTAGAATAATTTTAAAATCCCAGATGCCATAAGATTTGAATTTTTCTAATATTCCTATCTTTGTGTCTGGCGGAATTTCTCTTTTAAGTTCTTTAAGATTAAGAATTTCAAATTCTTCATTTTTAGGATTGACTAATGTATCTTTGCAGAAATTTATTGCTTCAGTGTGTGCTTGATTATATTCATTTTGATTAGATTCATAATAAATATATTTCCCAGACCAAACATTTTCTATCTGAATATTGCTGCTTCTTGCAACTTTTTTTAGTACTCTCGCTTTTCTATCTCGTGCTCCTGTTTTTTTGTAATTAAGATTTTTACTAAATATGGCATAAGAATTTAGCCAATATTATATTAATAAATATTATTGTATTAGAATTAACGTGCTGAATCTGCTTGTTTTTCAGATTCATTCTTTTTTCTCATAGCAAAGCTCTCTCCATTTTGTTCACTTGCCATGATTATTTCCTCAGCTAATGCTTGAACAATATTTTTCTTTTTATTAAAAGCTTTATCTCCTGCACCGTGTACTAAGTGTTTTAGTGCTAAGTTTACTCTTCTTAAAGGAGAGACATCAACAGCCTGAGGATATCTTGCTCCACCATACTCAATAACTGTAACTTCATCTCTAGGTGCTGCATTCTCAATAGCTTTAACTAAAACCTGAACAGGATTTTTGTTTGTTCTTTTCTCAACTAGTTTTAGGACTTCAAGAATTATTTTCATATTTTTACTATATTTTCCTGTTGCATGTCCCTGAATTATTCTATGTTTTTTTCCTCTGTGTCCAGCAACTGATAATTTATTCATTAATCTTTCAACAATATTAACTTTAGCTTGTCCAGCTTTTACAACATTTCTTCCATGACTCTTTACTAAAAGTTTTGGTTCTAGATTTATAACATTAATAAGGCCTGGATCCTCAACTTTGATTTCTGTTATATCATACAAATCAAATATCTTAAAACTCTGGATTGTTTTTTGTTCTGTCATTTTAAGCTACCTCTTTTTCTACTACAATATCTTTATCGTAAGCTTGAATATATTCTTGAAAATCACTTATGTCATAAAACCAGCCTCCAACATAAATACTTGGAACTTCACTTGCTCCTTCTACATTAAGTACAATATCCAATTTTCCTTCTAATTTTGTTCCACTAAATCCTTTTGGGATACATCCTTCCCTAAATGTTAACTCGATTTTCTCTCCAACCTTATATGAGCTTATCTTATTTTCTTTAGGCATTTTATCTTCTACCTTTTTCAATTTTACCACTAACTAGTCTAGCTAGAGGTTGATCATTTACTTGAATAACTTTAAATCTAACGCCAGGAATATCTCCTTTACTTCTTCCTTGCTTTCCACCAATTCTTTCTATCATTACTTCATCGTGTTCATCAATAAATTTTTGAGCAAGATTTCCTGGAATAAAAGCTGTAACTTGCTTACCATTTTTCTTTAATTGAACTCTGCAGCATTTTCTCATTGCTGAGTTTGGTTGTTTTGCTTCTTTTTGAACTTTTGATAAAACTATTCCTTTTGCTTGATTAGCCCCCTCCAGAGGATCAGATTTAGCATATAGATTTAGAGTCTTGACTTTATATGTCCTGTCTTTCCATCTAAACTTTCTTCTTGTTTTTTGCTTTTTTATTGCAGATTTTAATCCCATTTTATAAATTGAATACTTATCCTTAATAAAATTAGTTTAAAAAGCTTTCTTCTCAATGAGCGTGTCTAAAAAATAATTCTAAAAAGTAGGATTACCCCATATTATTAACTAA
>CAZPVF010000055.1:0-5295 GCA_964589955.1 Candidatus Woesearchaeota archaeon | reverse complement strand
AGGTGACAAGAGAGGACTTTCTGGAGTAATTACTACACTAATTTTAATTTTATTAACTCTTGTTGCAATTGGAGTAATTTGGGTTGTTGTTGCAAACTTAATAGGTGAAGGAACTGATGATATTGATATTGGGAAATTTACAGTAAGAATGGAAATTAAAGAAGTTATATTAAATGATAATAATTTAGATGTTGTTGTTCACAGAAGTTCAGGTAATGGGGATGTTACTGGATTAAAAATAATAATTGAGAATGATACAGACTCAGAAGTATTTGAGTTTAGTGACTTTGTTATTGATGAGTTAGAGACAAAGACAGTTAATGTGGCATATGATGGTTATGTAAAAAAAGTCTCAATTGCTCCACTTTTAGGTGAAGGTGGGCGTATTACTGGGAATGTTAAAGATAGTGTTGTTTCTGAAATGGAGTATATTGATAATATGGATGATGTTAATGATTGGAGTCCTATTACTGGAGAAAATACTGTTCTTGAAGATATTCACTATACTTCTTCAAATGGGATATTAGATTTTTCAGTTGATTTTAATGATGCAGGAAATGAATATGGAAGATTAAATAGATCAGTTAATACTATTGTTCCTGAAGGACAAGGTAGGTTTATAGAAATTAGATATAAAATTGATACTGATGGATGTAGTGGTGGTTATTATCAAGTTTGGCCAGAGGTTTGTTCAGATGATTATGGCCCTAGATTTTCTTTGCCCGTGTCTAGTACTTGGAGAACAGAATTTATAGATATTCCTGCAGTTGTTCAAATTTATTCTGATCCTGGAGAGTTTTGTGATGGATCTTATACTGGAGAGTTAAGAGCAGTGCAATTACTTATTGATGATGGAGCTTGTTCAGCAAATACACCACATCTTTATGTTGACTATATAAAAATAGGTCAAACTTTTTCTTAAATTATATTAAATCTTTGTAAATATCATCTAATTTAATTTCAAATAGAGTAATAGGCATTTTTATTTTCCAGTTCTTTAGGATTTTAGGATGAATTTCGCCTAGATATCCTATTTCTTTATTGTTGTAGTTTATCTGTGCTACCCTTCCTTCAATAAAGTGCGTTTGTATTTTTTTAGGTTCAACTAGTTTAATTTTTTTATTAATATTAAGCATCCTAAATAAATAATCTAAGATTTGTTTTGTGTCTGTGAAATTTCCTGGCGTGATTGCTAATCCTAAGTTGTTTTCTTCACTAACTTTATCTGTGCCACTAAAAACAGTTCCTATTTCAAATATTTTTTGAGGATATTCTTCATCAATGTTTTCTGATAGGTTTTTTAGTAAATAGTGAGATATGTTTGTTCTAAGTGTATCATAGTCTGTTTTTGATTCTTTTACATATATTCCTTTTTGGTTTTTAGGATTAATTTCCATTTTTGTGAATTGGTCTTCTTTTTTTGTTAAGTGATAGTTTGATACTTCTAGAATATTTAAGCCAGTTAAAATTTCAGATATTTTTTTATTTAGTGTTGAGATATTGTTAGCTTGTCCTACTGTTGCAATTTCAGGAATTATTGGATCAAAGTTCTCATAACCGTAAGCAATTGCCACATCTTCAATCAAATCTACAGCGTGGAGTATGTCTGTTCTGTAACAGGGTATTTCAACAGATCCTTTGTTATAGTGGTATCCCATTTTTTCTAGATTGTTTTTTAATTCTTTTTCGCCTAATTTAAGTCCTAATAATTTATTTGTGTTATCTAAAGAAATTTTCATTTTTGTAGGATTTAGGTTTGGAGTTATTTCTTTTTTATTGTATTCTAATTTCATTTCGTAGATTGATCCTCCCATATCAGCAAGAGTTGTCACGATTATGTTTAGGCATTTATTTAATACAGAAAAATCAAAACCCGAACATTCAATAAACACATTTTTAGTATTAATGTCTATTTTTCCTGCAGTAGTTGAATTAATTATTGGAGGCATGCTTAAGATGTTATTGTTTGCATCAGTGAAAATAGGGAATTTTAATTTTCCAGCTAAAAGGTGTGCGTATTCTTTTCCTGTAGGATGTTTTTGTAAGATTTCGAGCCCTGATAGAACCCTAGAAAATCCTAGGGGTAAGAACTTGATTTTGTCTGGTTCTAGTGCTTTGTAGTAAATGGGCAGCTTTATTTTTTCTAAAGGGTATATTCCTATTGCTAGTTTTTTTCTTTTTCTACCAAGTGTGATATGAAGTTTTTCTTGAATTTCAATTAATTCTTTAATTTTTTCATTGTCGAGTTTTATTCCTTTTACAATTGCGCATGCAGTGGATGGTCTTATGTTTTTTACACTAGAGTCAATTTTTACAATATAGTTTTTTTCAGCTTTTTTTGCTTTGTATTTTTTTAATCCCTTGTTTTTACCTAAAAATCCTAAAAAACTTCTTTTAAATCCGTGATAAGAGAGTAAGTCAGGTCTGTTTGGAAATACTTCAATTAAGATTTCTTTATCATTTATTTCTTCAAGAGGTGTTCCAAACATTGCAATTCTATCTTGCATTTTGGAATCTATTTTTCCTATTTCAGATTCAAATTGTTTTTTAGGTATTGTTACAATTGCCATTCTTTATTATCTACTCCTCCTCCTGTGTGTTTATTTGCATGTTTGACTTTTTTCATTACTTCAGGGGGCATTCTTTTTTCATATTCTTCTAATGTGTTGTTTAGTGCCTTTTGTGCATCTACATCCATTTGATTAGCCATTTTTAATATTATAAATAATGAGTCACCAATATAATCTGTTGCATCATCCTTTTTTTCACTTATAACTTTTTTTTGTTTATTAGTATCTATCCATTTAATTAAATCCCATAATTCTCCTCCTTCTTCAGTTAAGTTTAGTAAAAGATCTTTAATGTTCCAGTCGTTTTCCCAACCTCTAGCTATATCAAATTCTTTTAGTTTGTCTTGAGCTTCTTTTATGTTCATTTTAACCAAAATTTTGTGTTTCTTAATTTATTTAGATTATTTTTGTACATTTCTCTTAAATCTTTGATTTTGTAATAGTCCATTATTATTCTGTCAAATCCTGGTCCCCATGCTAGTACTGGAATATCTTTACCTAGTAGTGGAACTGTTACTTCTGGTCTAAAAATTCCTGCTCCCCCCAATTCTAACCATACTTTTTTTTCAGGATTCCACGCATCAATTTCAACACTTGGTTCGGTGTAAGGAAAATAAGCAGGCCTCATTCTTATTTTTTCAAAACCCATTTTTTTAAAAAAGGCTTTTAGGTATCCTAATAGGTGTCTAAAGTTTGCGGATTTGTCAACTACAATTCCATCTGTTTGGTTGAATTCAAAACCGTGACTCCAGTCAACAGTTTCATTTCTAAAACATTTTCCAACTGAGAAGAATTTTTTTGGTAGGTCTTTTAAATCTAGTTCTGATAGTGTCTTTGCTGAAAGACATGTTGTGTGGGTTCGAAGTACAAGTGTTTTTGCAACGTTATCCATCCAATCAGTTTTCCAACCAGTGCTTCCCGCAACACCTTCAGTGTGTGCTAGTTTTACATTTTTTACTATATTTGTATCTGGAAGAGATGTAATTTTATCGAGATAGAATGTATCCTGCATTTCTCTAACTGGATGATCTTGGGCAGTAAAGAGTGCATCAAAATTCCAGAATCCAGATTGAATTAGGGGTCCTGTCATTTCAATAAAACCCATTTGAGTCCAAATTTTTCTTGCATAGTCTATTGCTTGATTAATGAAGTGGCGCTTTCCTCCAAATATTTTTGGAACTGGTGAAGTTATGTCGTATCTACGAAATTTTTTTCTTTTCCATAAAGAATCTTTTTTTAATAGACTTGGGGTAATTTGTTCTAACATTGGGCTTTCTTTTATTTTTGATTTTATTAGAACTTTTCCTAGTGGACTAAGTTTTATAGTAGCTGATTTTTCTTCATTTATTACCACAATATCTTTTCTTTTTTTTAGTGATTCAAATGAGTAGATTTCTTCAGGTGAAAGTGTGTCATATTCTTTAGGTAGAGAGTTAAGAAATGTTTCTTCAGGACTGATTTTAGTTATTTCAACTTTTTGTGTGCTGAGAAGTATTTTGCCATTTTTTAATTCAATCATAGCCTTTTTTTTAAGTGCTCCTATTGAGGCTTTAAATTCGTCATCAGTTAGATTAGATAATTTTTTTGCTTCATTTAGTTCAATAATTCTTTTTGTAGCAAGAATATTAAGAAGTCTTCTTTCAGGAAGGCCTTTTTTTCTATATAATGCTCCATTTATTCCAACAACAACATACTTTTTTTTAATGAAATTTAGTTTTAGAATATCTTTATTTTCTAAATAGCTTAGTGCTCTCATAACAGATGTTTTGTCTAGATTGGATTTTTTACATATTTCACTTATTTCTTCTTCTAAGTAAGGAAGAATTTTTCTCTCATTCGGACTTAATGATTCAATAATTTTTGTTATGTTAACACTCATTTTTATAAGAAGGGTGTAGGTATTAAAAAGCTTTTTAATTAAAAAACTTAAGCATATTTGTTGGCATACCAATAACTAAACCTATTGAGACAAGGCTGTTTTTGTCTGTTTTTCTTTTTGTTATAAATGTCATTTTTAGCTTTTGTTTTTTACAGAGTGTTATATTTTGTTTTACTCTTGATAGAATTTGGGCTTTAGCTATTTCTTTAGCAAGTATAATCTCATCTAAGTTAATTCCTATGACAGTATTTTTCTTTTTAGCTATTTTAGCTAAAACTTGATTAAATCCTGAGTTCCTTTGTTTTGAGTAATCTTTTCTTTTTTCTTGATTTAATAGTAAAATATCAATATTTAATTTTTCTAGAACTTTTCTATTTAAATCATCATTATCGCTAGTGAAAACTACTGGTTTTGATTTTGCAGATTCAACTGCATTTTTTGTTTTTTCAAATGAATTTTGAGTTATTATAATCATGCTAGAGCCAAATTATTAATATTTATAAATCTTAGGTGCTTAGTATTTTAGTAAAAATGAGTGGTAAAAAAGGGACAAAACAAGCTTTATTTAATTATAACTTTTTTTTTAAAAGGCAGTAAGGGAATGTCCAAGATTATAGCAACACTTCTTCTAATACTTTTAGCTTTGGTTGCACTTGGAATAATTTGGCTTGTTATATCTGGAATATTATCTCAGGGAACAAGAACAGTAAATGTGGGTCAATTTGTTTTAGATTTGGTAATTGAGGGTGTTGTAGTTACTCCTAATTGCGCTGATGTAAGAGTAACGAGAAACTCTGGTGATGGAGATTTAACTGGACTTAAATTTATAATTAGTGATGGAACAAA
>CAZPVF010000054.1:0-5358 GCA_964589955.1 Candidatus Woesearchaeota archaeon | reverse complement strand
TCCGAAGATGAAATAAACCGTCTGTACAGCGAGATAAAAGACGTGAAAAATGATACATCTTAACAAAATACTTACTAGCATTCGTAAAAGAAGTACAGATCTTACAAGAAGAAATTTACCAAAACTTAGACAAAATTATACTCTTCCTAATAGATACATACCTTTAAGAAAGATTATTCCTAGAAGAATATATGAATTAAAATGATAAAGCACATCACTGATAATGTAACTCAATTAAGTTTTAAAGAATTTGGTTCAACTGTTTTTATATTAAAACTTCCTGAACCAATACTTATTGATACATCAAGTAGAGAAGCAAAAAATGAACTAATAGCTGACCTAAAGAAGTTAAATATTGAACCAAGTGATATTAAATCAATAATTCTTACACACGCTCACTGGGATCATGATGGAAATCTAGATTTATTTACTAATGCTAAAGTTTACTCAGCAACAAATCTAGAAGAATTAAAGGCAGCATTTCCAGACTTTAAGATATATGAAACGCCAGGACACACTAGAGATAGCATCTGTCTTCTCTATGAAGACATTTTATTTTCAGGGGATACTATCTTTGATAAAGACCATATTTATATTGGGAGAACTGATTTACCTGAAAGTGTTCCAAAACAAATGCAAAAATCACTCGAACTTGTAAAATCTATTCCTTACAAAATACTTTGCCCAGGACACTTAGTATAAATTCAGGCTTTAGCCACTTTCCAAAAAGCATTAAAGAATTGTCTCTGGTTTTCTGCAATTTCTTTAGAATTAATTAAAACATATTTAGGCTTTTGTCCCCAACTAACCATCATTACTCTATTTTTACATATACCCATATTTGTAGGAGTAGACATTGTTGTGTATTTTACATTCATTCATATCCTTTCTCTTTTTTAAAATAGACTTTAAATTAATATGAGATATAACTTTTGTTATAATTCCTCTAGCTTTTCTTCTTATTCCAAACTTTGTATAAAATTCTTGGACTTCTTCATTTCTGTCTCCAACACCTAATGTAAAAATTAAAAATTCATCGCCTCTCTTACGATCTTCAATCATCATACTCATAGCTGTAGTTATCCCTTTTAAACCTTCAAAAATCTCTGCCTCTTGTTTCTCTTTAAATTTATTCTATCTTTCAACTAAACCAGGTAACAAATCTTTTACCCTTTTCTCTTTTTCTTTTAAATAAATTAAAAACTGCTTTGGATCAGCCGCACTATATATCTTGACTTTTCCTTTTTTTACATAACTCACAAGACCTTTTTCTATAAGCCTATTTATACTAAAGTGAAACACTGAATTTTGCACTATTTACTTTATCAGCAATTTCAGTTGTCATTTTCTTTATCTCCTTTCTCTTTAAGAACTTTATTTACACTAGCCTCAAACGCATGGCTACGATTTCTAAATATTCTTTTTTTTTACACTCTTTTTAATTTTTAAGAGCGTCTCTTCATCAACCGATATACATATTTTGTATTTCATTTGTTACTCCAAAGTAGTATTACTGGGTATAACTAGTATATAAAGCTTTCGTTTTGTTATTACTTAAAAATAATTACAAAATATACCTAAATAAAGTCTAAAAATCACTAAACTAATCTATTTCAACAATCTTTTCTCTACTCTTAAATCCTCTAACAATTTTACACTGCTTACCAAAATATTTTTTTAATACTTTCACCAATTCAGTATTAGCTTTTCCGTCCTGGGCAGGCTTTTTTAAATAAACTTGATAATAATCCTCTTTTTTTTCAACATAACTCTTTTTAGAATTAGGTTTAACTTTTACTCTAATTTTCATTATCTATATCCTCGTTCACGTTTATCTTTTCTTCTCTTATATAATATAAATAAGATAATAATTATTAATGCTAAAACAATTACAATTATAAGAAAGTAACTTACTCTAACATATTTTTTCTCACCTACATTAAATGTATCATAAGTGCTTATTGTAATATTTCCATAAGTCATCTCACCTAAAACTAGATAAGTACCAGGATTTGTACTAAAAGGAATATTAAGTATCCTATTAACTGTTAAATTAGTTTCAACTGCGAGTACTTCTTTTTGTCTTTCATAAATTAAAATTTTATCTAAATCCGTAATATACAAGTATAACCCAACATCAACTGCTGTACCATACATTCCAACATTTAACATATCAGTTAATACTGCTAAATCATCCCCTGGTAAAACATACTTATACTCTCTAGGAACTGTAACTTTTACATCAAAAAGTGGTTCTCTTTCTTTAACTTCAACTACAATCTTTGCAAACTTTTCAATTCCTTCACCATCAACTAAAATACTTCCAAAATAAACATTCTGAGGAGTCTCACTTAAAGAGTATAAATACAATTTTACTAATTTACTCTCACCAGCATTAAGACTAAACACTTCATCACTTAAAATTACCATATCTGATATATTTAAAACATCCAGCGTAAAATCCATTCGAGCTTCCCCAGTGTTGTTTACAAAAATATCAAAACTTTTTCCTTGCTGCTGAATTAGTGTTGTTGTAATAAAGTATGGGTCAACTGTAAAATCTAAGAATGGTGGCGGTGCCCCACCTCCTCCACCTCCTGAACTTGAAGTACCACAAACAGTTGGAGACAAAGTTATATTCCAAGTAAGTGATGCATTAGCAAGTCCATCAGTAATAACAACCCTCACACTATGTTGGCCTGTAACACCACAACCAAAACTATATCTAAATTCATCAACACCAGATCCAGACATAAATGATTTAAAAGCGCCATCAACAAACCAATAAGAATTAGGAGTGTTCCCATCAGGATCGTGTTTAGTTATATTAAAATAAATTATATTTGTTCCTCGTCTTACTATTCCTAAATCATTTGGAAAATAGCCTAAAAATTCTGGGGGTCTATTCTCATCCGTAATAGTTAACTGAAAATCATCACACACTTTATTTGCACTTCCTGAAACACCACATTCCTCACTTATATTTGGATGAATTGTGGTAAGCCCAGTATCTTGAGCACATACAGTTATATTGTAAACTCCAAGAGTAACATTTTCATTAGGTGTAAAATTCATAACTCCCAAATTATTTATATTAAAAAGTCCAACATTTCCACTTTCATTAATTATTCTTATAGTATAAATTAAATTTCCATAACCTTTACTATACTCAATATCTGTAACGTTCCACTCCTTATAAAAATTTGAGTCTTCTCCTTCTAAGTAAATCGTTTTTACACCAATATCTTCATAAAGAGGCACATTATTGATCTCAATTAAGGTTATATTTGTTGTTACAGAACTCATACAACAAGTATCATTAAAATCATCGTCAACAGTAATTGTATTAAAAAAAGACCTAAACCCAGAATTTATAGAACTTAAAAGTCCTTTACCCATCTCACCACTAACAATTGCAAATCTATAAATATCTGGAGCAAACTGTCCATAAGGCAAAACTGTAAAAATAGTACTATCAGGTGCAATTCTAGCAGTCAATGCATCATTATCAATATCACTAGCATTAAATACATAAAATAAATTATCAGATTCACAAACAAATATCTGACCCTGAGTCTTAGCCAAAACTGGTGGAGTATTTTCTCCTCTTACAGTAACTTCAGACGTAGTATCATTATACGTAGCAAAACCTAAAAAATTCACATTAAACAAGATTAAAACTGATACAACTAATATAGCAAATAATAACCACCTCTGTTTATCATCCATAAAAATTAATAGAATTGAATGTTTTTATTTATTTTGATTTACAATCTTTTATTTTTTTTAATTATTATCTAAATTAACAAAGATATAAAAAATTATTTTAAATTATTATTTCTTTATGCGAAACAACCATGTTTGCGAGCTTCTACTTTAGCTTACTTTTTCTTTTTAGATTTCTTTTTAGCTGACTTTCTTTTCACTGGCTTTTTGCCCTCTGCTTTTGCAATCTCAGCTTTTAATCTTGCAAGCTTTTCTCTATCTCTTTGTATTTTTGGTTTTCTAGATCTCTGTATAAGAACTATTGCTAGTCCTAGTGCTGCAATAACTGCAACTAATACCCATAAAAGTGTAAAATCTCTAGGATAAGGAACACACTGAACTCTTATTCTCAAAGGCGCTGCTGCTGAAGCTTGTGTTGTTGAACCTGCACCACCCTCTCCTACTGCTGCAGGTGCTGGAACTCCGTGAACAATTACTTCTCCACCATAAACTTTTGTCTCTTCATCACAAGTCATTTCACATAAAAATGGACCTACTGCACAATCTTTTTCATAAACATTGTCTGGGACTTTAAAACAAAATTTCATAGGAATTGATTCTTCACTAGAAGTATGTGGAGGAAGAAGTATTGCTTCTGTATCTTGCAAAGTTAAAATCTCTTGTAATTCATCTGAAACCTTAACTTTAACATAAGTCTCATCATCCCAAGGATTATAAACACTATAATAACTCAAACATACTTCTTCACCTTCTTGAACTAGTGCTGATTCACCAGTCCTACCTAACCCAATACCTGCTGAGACCATCGGGCTAACACTAAAAACTAACAAAACCAATGCAACAATAACAAAACTTTTTTCACACCCCATTTTTTTACTAATATATTGTTATTTATAAATTTAACAAGCTCCTCCTGTACCCACAGCCTTAATAAAAACTGTATTATTATAAACACCTGCACCTACTCCAGCAGGAACATCTAACCAAAATCTGTAATAATCTATTCCCCCTATAGCAACATTCCTACCAGCTCTAACATAACTTCCAGTAAATGCAATTTCTGAGCCTACCAAAGGATCAGAAAGATTTGTGCTAGAGTGATTAAAATATGACTCATTTCCAACTAAAAGATCAACTCCTGCAGAAGTATTTAAATTATGCGCACTTAAACAAAAATCAACTGCAGTATTACTATCTGATGAAACATTCATATAATAACCAGTTCCATACCCTGAAGTTCCTGAACCAACATTTGGAGTTGTATTAAGCCAGTCATAATTACTTGTTCCATTAACATTTGTTGCCGGAAGTGTAGAAACTGTTCCAAACTGAATACCATTACTTAAATTATCAGATAACTCAAATGAAAAATAAACATCAATTGTAACATTAGATATTGTTGTATCTGAAGTAGCATGGCCTGTTGTCCTAACCCCCTGACTAAGAATCATAATTAACGCAAACACAAACACTGCACCAAAAATCACTACTAAAATATTATCTTTTTGCATTTTACTCTTTTTTATACAACAGAATAGATTTTTATGTTTATAAATATTTTCATATTTGAAAAATTATGTGTTATCCAGAAATAAGTTCCCCTCGATAACACACATAAATTCTAAAAAACAA
>CAZPVF010000053.1:0-5466 GCA_964589955.1 Candidatus Woesearchaeota archaeon | reverse complement strand
TCGATGTATTCGATTCAATTCACTGGCAGATTGATGCAGGATTTTACAAGAATGATTTCAACTATGAAAAATTTAAAATGTTTGTGAAAAATTATAACAAAAGTGTAACAAAACTTGTGAATTGGTGGACAAATGAAATAAAAAAAGGTGTTGTCCATAAGATATATCCATTCTTGGGAATCTTTAATTCTATATACAAAAATGAGCCAACACAACTTAGATGCGGATCAGGTTATTCCAACTACACAATCACTACTAAAGGAATGCTATCGGCATGTCCAATAATGAATTCTATAAAAGATTTTTATTGTGGAGACATTGATAGTGGACCTATAAAAGAGATACATCCTGGTAAGCCATGTACATCGTGTAGTTACTTTAAATTATGTGGGGGAAGATGCCTTTACTCAAATTATGCTAAATTATGGCCAAAAAAGGGAGAAGAGCTTATATGTAATACTGTAAAACACTTAATTAATGAAATAAAAAGAGTAACACCCACAATAAAGAAGATAATTAATACTAATAATAAGAGTAATAAGATTGAGGATCATAATACTATTGGTTTTGAGGATTTTGTGTTTGAGAAATATTTTGGTCCTGAGATCGTTCCCTAGAAATAAAAACTATAAAGATAATTATTCCTACTATTAAAAGAATTAAGAGTAAAATTAACCAAAACAAGTAATCTGGTAAATCGTCTTCTGCTTCAATTTCAGGTTTTTCTTCACCGTCATCATTGTATACTTGTGGTTGAGTTGTATCAGGTTCGCCATAAACCCAATCTAGATTGCCATCTATACCACAATTATTTCCTCTACAACTATCATCATGATCATCATCGCCATCATCGTCTGAATCTTTATCTACTTTAAAAGTAACACTTTTTTCTGCAATATTTCCTGCTAAATCTTTGGCATAAAAAGTAACTGTGCATCTATCATTTTCTAAGTGAATGTTTTTAGTAAAGAAATTGTCTCCAATATCAAGCATCTGATATTTTGTTCCATCTATTTTAAACCAAGCAGTAGCAACTTCATTTGTTTTTATTTTAAATGTAAAATCATTTCTTTCATATGTTCTACTTTTAGGAAAAATAATTGTAATAACTGGAGGGGTAGTATCCTCATTAGGATTTTTTTCTTTTACATTAATTGTCACTGTTGCTATATTACTATAATCCCCTCCATCATATACTCTATATGTGAATGAGTCAATTCCAGTATATCCTATATTTGGAGTATAAGTTAGAGTTAGGAAGTGCTCAGTAGGATCAAGGCTTACTACTACATCATTTGAGTCACTTAGTGTGCCGTGTTCAGGATCTGAGACAATAAAATTTAAATCATCTTCATCAACATCAGTTCCTCTTAGTGTAAGTGAGATTGCAGTATCCTCTACTGTTTCATAATTAGCACCATATGCAATAGGAGCATTGTTCTCAATTACTGTAGTATCAATAACAGTTAGTGTAAAAGTTTGAGAATCAATAAAATGTCCGTCTGAAACCCTAATACTTACTTTATATTCTGTGTCTTCATTTACAACTGGTGAAGTCCCTGTAATAAGACCATTAGTATCTATTGATAACCAACTTGGTCCGACAGTTAATTCGTAAGTTAGAGGGTCATTATCTGGATCACTTGCAGTAACTTGATAACTATAAACAGTATTTTCATCAACAGTTAAAATTGGTGTTGAAGTAATCACAGGAGGGTCGTTTGGAACAGTGGTATCAACAACAGTAATTGTAAATCCTTGAACATCAAAAGCTTCTCCATCAGTAACACCTAATCCAACAAGGTATTCTGTATCTTCATTAACTAAGGGAGAATAACCAGTTAGAAGTCCATCTTGTGTAATTGTTAACCAATCTGGAAGATTTATTGTGTTATAAAAAGTTAAATCATCTTCATCAATATCTTCTGCTGTAGCTTGATAGCTGTAATATGTGCCTTCATTAATCTCTGTAATTGGATTTGAAGTAAATACTGGTGGGTTATTTATTGGTGGTTCTTCAGATTTCTGTAGTATTAAATAAATAGAGTATGATTGTGGATTAGTCTGATCACTTCCTTGAAAAATTATTGTGTAGCTTTCAGATCCTGTAGGATTAACTAATTCGCTTGTGTCTAGAATGTAAGTTTCAAAATATTCATAATCATTAACTACTAAATTGTTATCAAAGGTTTTAACTAAATCAAAATCTGAATCATATAATTTTATACTAATAGTCATTGGTGGCTTCATTGAAAAATAATCTGCATTAAATTCTAGAACATCACCATGAGTAGCAAGTTTTGATGCAGTGCCATCATCCCAACTTCCATAAGTTACAATAGCACTTGCACTATTAATTAGTATAAGACAAAAAATTGCTGTAAATATGAATTTTGTTAGATTGATATTCATTTTTTTCTCCCATTAGATGCGCCTATATTTAATCCAAATCCAAAATATGTTCCTTTCCAATTATCTTTACCTATGTATGCATTAGCTTTAACTCCGCCAACTACTGGAAATCTTAATCCACCATAGTATTTTGTTGACCCTTTAGAGTTTGATGTAACATTTGAGTTTTCTGTAAGCACTACACCATCTTTAATGAGTTTTTCTTTAATATCTTCTTGATATCCCCAATGATTATATCCCACTCCAGCAAAAAGTGGGCCAATAGATAATTCTCCACCAATTCCTATTGCTTTAGCATTCATTTCCTCAATTGTTCCTTCACCATATATTCCTCTACTATTAACTGGTGTAGCAATAGAATTTGTAACTTGATCTTTTGCAGCATTATATGAACCAACAACAGCAAGTGGACCGTATTTGATTCCTCCCTCAAATCCTAGTGTTTTATCTAAAATTGTTGTTCTAGCAATTAACTCAAGAGATGTTTTTGCTTCAACTGTGTCTGTAGCATAAATTGTTCTTGGTTTTCCAGCTGTAATATTACCTGTTGAATCATCATAACCTAAACTTAATCTAGGAGCATCAATATTAAAAGATGTATCAAGGCCAAAAGGGCTAAAAGGGTAGAGTGTACTATCAAGTCCTTTAGCCTTTAGTCTTTCAGTAGCATTATCTGCTTCTCTATTAAAATATAGATCCATTAAAAATGGAACACTCTGATTATTTGTTTTAGCAATTAACAAGTAATGTCCTGGTTGAAAATTATTATTCCAGCCCTTTAATGGGGTAAATAAACTATCTTCCTGAACATTAATTACTCCATCTTGTACAGCATTATTTAGTGCTTTAACTGAGAAATCATTTGTCTTTTCTTGTCTTATTGGAACAAGCATTCTATTAATTCTATTAATTGTTGCCATTGATTTTCCACTAATTGGTAGGTAATAAGCTATGTATTTTGCATACTTTTCTAAACCAGTTTGTGCATCAATTATATCATAACTAACATCTGAATTTGGAGAGTAAAAAATAGTATTAAGTTTAATCTCAGAATCTGGAGCTAAAAAAAATCTGTGATGGTGGGATTTAGCAGTAACTGCTCCGTTTCCGGCGTTTCCAATAAAAGGATCATGTGTCTCAACATAATTAACTGTATCTTCTACTTTACTAGAATCAGCTCCTGCGACTGCAGGTCCGTAAACTGCTTGAGGAGGATTTTGTAGAGTATTTTCTTGAGGAGTAATTAAATTTATATCAGCTGAATCTGCTGCTGTTAATGCCATGCATTTTCTAAAAATGTAGGGTTTATAAATCTTATGTTATGTTATTACTTTTCAGTTACACTAAATAATTTACATTCAAAGACTTTATGCTAAAACTGCGTATAAAACTGCAGCAATTATTACTACGGCTGCACCTAGATTTCTCCATCCGGGTTTCTCGCCTAAAAATTTCCATGCAAACAAGTAAATAAATATTGGTCCTAACATTAACATTAGAGTTGTAAATATAACTCCTAACTCAATATATCCATAATACATTAGTACTCTAAATACAATCCATATTGCTCCTGCAGCTAATATTTCCCATCTTGCTTTTTTTGGTAGTCTATTAAAATTAGGTCTAAAAATAAGATAACTCACCAATAAGACTAAAAAACTTCTAATAAAGTAAAACGACATTGGCGAGTAAAAATCTAGGATAAGCCTTGAAACAACTAATTCTAGGGCAAAAAACAAGCTTCCAAGTATTGCTGCAATAAAGTACTTATTAAATTCCAGGTGATGTTTTTTAATGTGTGACGCTACTAAAGCAAGACTTGCAATAATGGCAGGAATAATTACAGCTGTATTTCTTTCAAATAAAGTTTCACCAAAAAGATAACTAAATCCTATAGCAAGGAGTATAACAAATAATGGTTCAAGAAGTCTTGCTGGTTCAATGTGTGAGACTTTTTCCCACTTAAGAGAGTAGAACACAAAAACATTTGCGATGACTGAACCTGCAACAACAGCAAGCATAATTAAAATATTAGTTAAGGAGAGTGCAGCAGGATCTAGTTTCCAAAAAAAGAATATAAAAGGAATCATTATTAATATTATAGCTAAAAATCCTGCAGTCTGATAAAGTCTTGGTCCTACTTTTCTAGTCTTCAGTACAACTTTTTCTATTACAAGTCCTCCACCTGAAGCGATTGCTGCAATTATAGGTAATATAATTAACCAAGACATTTTAACCTCTTTTATAAAAAGATTAAGAAAACTGAATTTAAAAATGTTAATAAAACATAAGTTTTTTAATCACAAAGAACATAACTTTATTATGGATAATAAAAAAAGGTTTGAATTAATAAAAAGAAACACTGATGAAATAATTAGTGAGAGTGAGCTAAAAGATTTATTAAAGAAAAAAAAGAAACCAGTTATTTATTGGGGTACTGCTCCAACTGGAAGACCACATGTAGGATATTTTATTCCAGGAATAAAAATAGCTGATTTTCTAAAAGCAGGTTGTGAGGTAATAGTACTTCTAGCTGATATGCATGCAGCACTAGATAATACTCCATGGGAAATTTTAGATAAAAGGTATAAATATTATAAAAAAGTAATCCCTCTAATGATTAAAGCAATGGGTGCCAGCATAAAAAACTTAAAATTTGTTAAGGGTAGCTCATTTCAACTAAAAAAAGAATATTGTGAGGACATGCTTAAAATATCTAGTTTTACATCAGTACATGACTCAAACAAAGCTGCAAGTGAAGTTGTAAAGCAGGGTAAAAATCCAAAAGTTTCTGGACTAATTTATCCACTAATGCAGGCACTTGATGAAGAATATTTAAAAGCTGATGCTCAATTAGGAGGAACAGATCAGAGAAAAATAATGGTTATTGCTAGAGAAAAATTACCAAAACTTGGATATAAACCTAGAGTTGAAATAATTAATCCACTTCTTCCTGGACTAATTGGTGAAAAGATGAGTGCTAGCGTCGAGGGAACAAAAATAGATTTGTTAGATGACGAGAACATTGTAATTAAGAAAATAAACAAAGCAGAC
>CAZPVF010000052.1:0-5502 GCA_964589955.1 Candidatus Woesearchaeota archaeon | reverse complement strand
CAAAAGCAGTATACTTAGCAAAAATATCAAAACCATTTCCATTCTCTCCTAAATGATAACTAACATTAATTTTATGTAAACCATCTCTACTAAAAAAACGCGCATTAGATGATCTAATTCTATTTCTTTTTGAATCTTCACGGTACTTTGAAACATCTAAAAGCTTCTCTAACCCACTTAAATCAAAATAATCTGGTTCGTATAAAAAACTTGTTGGACAAGTTACAACTCTATCTTCATACTTACTCTTATCTATATTAAAATCGATAACTGAATTAAATATTTTTAATTCTGGTCTTGGTAACCTAGGTCTAATTAAACTTCCATTCTTAAAAACTCCAAAAGAATAAATTGATTTGGTTCCATCAAAAGTAACTCCTGCCTTAATATCCTGAATCAAAGAAACTAAAGAATTATACCTTTCAGGTCCATATCTTACTCTAAATTTCTCTAATTCATTCTTAATTTTTCTTGCTTTTGGCCTAACAAATTGATATATCAAATCAGATTCACATTTAACTGCATTTAAAATTTCTGAAGATACTTTATCTGTAAGCTCTCCGCTAGGTAAAACCACTTTAGGCAATTCATCAAAATTTGGCTTATTAATAAATGTTTGAAAAACATCTAAAATATCATCTGTCATAAAAATCTAAGAAATAACCTATTTTTAAAGTTTACTATTTATAACTACTAATTAGTGACAATATTTATCTAAATTTTCCCTAATAACTTCAATAAGCTTTGTAATAATTTTATTAGGAGTCTCAAACTCTCTATTATAAGGAGCATGGTTTTTGCCCCAATTTTCGTCTCTAAAAATCATTCCTTCAAACTTTTTTCCCTCTTTATATCTCGGAATAAAATGAGGATGTAATTGTGGATCAACATTTCCTGCAATATAATAATTATATTTATCAGGAGAAAACAATTTTTTTAAAGCTTTTTTAAGATTTTTTTCTATTTTAAATAATTCTTCTAATTCCTCAACACTAATACTAAAAAAATCAATAACTTCTCCTTTATACCAAATTCTACATCTTTCTAAATAACACTGATTTTGATGAAGTTCTACTTTCCAATATTTATACTCTTTTATTAAATAATCTTTCTTATACTCTGTTTTCATTTTAATACTTGCAATACTTCAGGAATCACTGTTACTCCAGAATCTATATCAAAATGCCCAATATTTTCTTTAACAATAATCTTTGCACCAAGCTTTTCCTTAAACTTTTTGATTCATCAAGGTGAACATAAGGATCATTAGTACTAAAAATACAAGTAAAATTTGTTTTATGGTCTATTATTCTCTCAAAATTAATATGAGAATTGATCCAAGGGTGAGCTATTTCTAACTCTTCTGGCTCCAGATTCATTAAACTAAGCCAAGGAGAAATAAAAACACAACCTCCAATTCTTTTATGTTTGTGTAACTTTTCCAAAAATCTCAACACAGTTTGTGCACCAATACTATGGACAACAAAAAAGTATTCTCATCTAAATTTTCTAGATCAATTCTATCTTCCAAATATTCAACCCATTCCTCAATTTTAGGATGGTTCGTATAGAGCATATCAAAAGCGTGAACTTCCCATCTCCTTTTTCCCAACTCTCTTTCAAGCCACATAAACCAAGGTTCTTTACTACTGCTACCCCAACCATGAATCAAATAAGCCTTCTTCATTTTATTTTTTAAGCGGAGGACGGGATTCGAACCCGTGAAAAGTCGGGCTGCAACCGACTGCAGTAACCACTGTGCCACCTCCGCATATAAACTATATTAAGAATACTCTATTTAAAGCTTTTTTATGCCAAAAACAAACACTTTTAAATAAGAATTATAACTTATATTTATCATTCCAAGCCTCGGTAGCTCAGCCTGGATAGAGCGCCTGCCTTCTACTGAGCGAATTTATGTTCAGAGGATAGCAGGAAGTCGCAGGTTCAAATCCTGCCCGGGGCATTTTTATTAAAAAGAACTATATCTCAATTTTATCCAAATCCCTAGGCAACAAAACCTCTTTTCCAAACCACTTCTTTGCTTCTCTATGTATTTTTTTAGGATCTTTAGCATATCTATTAGAAATGTGGGTTAATGCTAATCTTCTCACTTTAGCTTTTTTAGCAATCTGAGAAGCTTGTTTAGAAGTCATGTGTTTATGTTCTTTGGCCATATCAGCTGATTCAGCATCATAAGTTGACTCAATTACCAGTAAATCAGCATCTTTTGCAAACTCAATTGCCTGAGAGTTAGTAGTAGTATCCATAATAAAACTAATCTTTTTTCCAGGTTCAGTATAAATTAAATTTTTTGCCTTGTACTTCCTACCTTTATACTTTATATCATTTCCAATTTTTAGTCCTGATAAATGTGGGCCAGAAGCAATACCTAATTTCTTTAATTTTTCCTTATTAACCCTTATTTTGCCATTTAAAATAAAATTATAAGCTAGACAAGGACACCGATGAGTCATTTTTTTAGCTTCTAGACTAAATTCTTCTCCACTAAAAAATTTTCCTTCTCTATTTATATCAAAAACCTTAAATTTAATCTTACCAGAAAAAACAAAAGTCTTTAACATCTCCCTCATATATTTTTTTGTTTCAACAGGACCATAAATTTCAAGAGTTTTATTATAATCACTAAAAGCTAAAGTTTGTAACATTCCAGGAATTCCTAAAACATGATCTCCATGCCAGTGTGTAATTAAAATTTTTGTAACTTTACCTGGATTCAAACCTGCTTTTCTAAACTGGCGTTGAGTTCCTTCACCACAATCAACTAAAATATTTTCTCCTTTATATGTAACAAGAAATGCTGGATGATTCCTTGCCCTGCTAGGCATAGTCGCTCCTGTTCCCAAAAATGTTATTTTAATTTTCTCTGCCATAAAGAAATAAAGAGAAATTAGTTTTTATAACTTATTAATTAAGTCTAGACTCCAAATTTTTAACTAAACCCTCGATATGATTTCTAACTTTGCAATAAAAATCATAAGATTGCCCAGCAGGATCTAAAACATTCCATTTAATTACTTTTTTCTTTCCAAGAGTATACATATAAGGATCATCTTGAGACATCCAGATAATTAAATCACTTTCTTCAAGCATTTTACCAGTTAATTGTTTTGGTTTTTTATTGGAAATATTAATTCCCACCTCTCTCATACATTTTGAAATATTATCAAAACTACCTAATCTATATGAAGAATACTGTTTAGCAGAGGTCCCAGCACTTTTAACTTTATGCCCAAGAAAAAGCCTCTTAAAATATCCTTCTGCTATCTGGCTTCTTGCAACATTCCCAGTACATACAAACAAAATATTCATAAACAAAAAATAAAAAGTTAATTTTTAAAAATTATTGTGCTAACAAATATTAAAATAAAGCTATCGCTAAATAAATCTGGATTGAAGATTCAAACCTTGCGAAAATTTAAACGGTGTAACGCTTACTCTTTTTTTAGGGCAGTTGATGCCGGTGAGATGAAGATTATTGTATCTCCTCTCAAGAAAGTTAAACCAAGGTTTCTTTTTATCTCTCCGTTCTGCATTTCCTTGATGTTGTCCAACACTAAGTTTATGTGTATATCAAAAGCTAAAAGAGTTCCAACAAACTGCTTATCGCCTTTTAAGTGAACTAAAACTTCTTTTCCTTTAGAGTTGTTCAACAAATCCAATGGTCTTTCAATACCGTTAACCATGATTTAGCTTAAACGAATTAGTTTTTAAATGTTTTGTAAAAAATTCCTAACAGAAACCTATTTAAACTAATTTTTTATTCTTCACTTATGAAACTAGGGAAAAAAATATCTGGCGGAAGATATACTAAAAGAAGAAAAAAGAAAGCTTATGAAAAACCTGGACATTCAATTCCAGTAAAACTAGGAGAAGAAAAAAGAAAATCAGTAAGAGTTAAAGGAGGAAATAAAAAAACATTCTTACTTAAGGGGAGAAAAATTAACATAAAAGGAGAAAAACTAGAAATAAAAAATGTAATAGAAACCCCTTCTAATAGATTCTTAGCACGTCAAAACATAATTACCAAAGGAACACTTGTTGAAACAGACAAAGGAAAAGCAAAAATAACAAACAGGCCAGGCCAAGAAGGCAATGTTAATGGAATCTTAGTAGAATAATTACCTATCTCTTGAATAGTTTTGAACTATACTATCATTAGGAAAATACTTTTTCAATGAATCAATTGCCTCTTTTCTAAAAAGAGTATCTCCATGAGCCTTTTGTAAAATAATCGCTGAATCACTACTAGGAAAATAATAAAAATCTTTTTTTTTCCAAGAGAATCTATTACCATCATCCCGCCATCACTCCTAGCTTTTGTTAAACCAAGTTCTCTATGATGATAGATTACTGCAGGAGGGCTACAATCAGTGCAAACCATCTCTCCTTTACATTTTTGTAGCAATATTTCTTATTTCAGGCTCAAAATACTCTATATTTCTAGAAATTCCACTATAATCCCTATCTTTAGTAACATTAGAACTTGTTCTTAGACTAAGAAAAAATAATGAGAAAAGTGTTAATAAAACAAGACCTCCAAAGAATTTTCGCTTCATAATTTTTAATAAAAACCGTTTTAGTATAAAAAGATTTATATATACAAAACATAGATTCTTTCACTCCTCATAAATTACTTAAATAAAAATGGATATTAGAGCGTTCCCAACTGCTTGGAGATTTCTGTTTGCCATGTTTTATAGTACGAAGAGATATATAATAATCTTTTATTTCAAGAAGAATTTATCTAATCAATATTATGTGCAGGTTGTTGTGGGGTGGCCTGTTGATTTTCTTTTTCCAACCCAAAGAATTTTTTTGATTGATTTGAAAAAATAAGATATCCTCCAATAGCTCCACTAAGAATAATCGTAACAAAATATTTGAGAGGATTAAAAATGCCACTTAAAACTCCTAAAACACTAAGGCCTATTACAAATTTTCTCGCCCAAGTTTTTCCCTTGACTAAATGGTTTGCTGCAAATAATCCGGCAATTCCAATTGGAATAAACACAAATGCACCGATTATTAGAAAATATTCATCTCCAAAAAGAAAACTGGCAATTGAAGAGATAAATTTTATGTTTTGACCCGCTAATAGAAGTATCCCATAAATTCCAAAGAATAAACTTACAATAGAGATTATATAATACCAAATCGAAACTATCTTTACCCCAGTAGGAGGTACTCTCTCTTCCCTAAATAAAGTAAGAATTTATTGCTTATAAGTTTTTCTAAATAATAAGGCAATTTATTTATCTGGCTATTTTTAGCATGTTTCGGATGTAATAATGTAATTTTGAAGGGTAGATTATTTGACCCATCTAAGACAGTTAAGGCTTTATGGAATTTTTTTGCAATATTTCATTTTAAGCAAGGACAATTTATGGACGCCATAAGACTTTATGGACTGTGTTTAAATAACCAGGCTTTGGTGAAACCATTATAAAATAAGGTGACCACCTTATCTTAACTAAAAAA
>CAZPVF010000051.1:0-5625 GCA_964589955.1 Candidatus Woesearchaeota archaeon | reverse complement strand
CTAAGTATTACATCTTTTAATACTGACCATTTATGTGGATTTTCAAGTTTAAATTTTGTTTTTAGTAATCTTGTTAGTTCTTCGATTTTTTCTCCACCTCTTCCTATAACTAAGCCTGGTTTGTGTGTTGAAATTATTATTTTTTCTCCAACAGGAGTGTACTCTATTTTAACTCTACTGATTTTTCCTTTCCCTAGAGATTTTTTTATTCTAGCTCTAAGCGAGAATTCTGCTTTTTTGAAATCAACTGTTTTTCTTTCTTCCATCTTACTTAAATTCCTCCCTTATTGAGATATATGAAAATTTATTTTTTTCCATTATTTCTTTTCCTCCTTATTAATTTTCTTTTTTATTTTTTTGTTGGATTTTTTCTTTGTTTTTATTTCTCTGGCTACTAGTTTTATATTAGTCCTCTTCTTTTTTATTCTTCCAAATCTGCCAAGAGGACGTGAACCAAAATTAGCAATAGCTTCAGTTATTATAGGGTCATTCATTTCGCTTGAGTTTCCTGCCAAGCTTTTTAAGACGATAATGAAGTGTTTTGCAGCCTTTTGTGGATACCTTCCAGAACTCATTTTTCCTTTTCTATGGGGTATTTCTCCTTTCATTGGAACAGCTTTTTTTAATTGGCTAACTTTTTCTAAATCTCTTATAGCATCTCCTATTCTTTTTCTTTTGACAAATCTACAAATTGATATGCATTGTTTTGTTGATACAGGAATATTTTTTGCATTCACTACAGAAAAATCTTTCTTTATTTTCTTTTTAGTCACTGGTTTTTTTTCAACAGTTTCTTCTTTTTTTTCTCTTTTAATTGGTTTTTGTTCTTTTTCATCTAGTTTTTCTTCTGTAATAGCTTGTTTTTCTGAAACTCTACTTTTTTTTATGTCTTCGACTATTTGTTTGGAAGTTTCAGGCTTAAGATTTTTCTTAGGAGTTTTAACTAAACCTTGTTTTTTTGTCTGTGCCTTGGTAGCTGGTTTTTCTGTATTTGTCATTTTTATTTTTTGGATTTATGCTTAGTTCCCTTAGTTGCACCTACACCAGCACTTCCATGTTTAATTTTTCCTCTAGTTGGAGCAAATTCTCCTAATTTGTGCCCAAGCATCTCTCCGACAATTTGGACAGGAACAAAATTATTTCCATTATATACTGAAATATTCATTCCTATCATTCCCGGAACAACAACAAGGTCTCTTAGGTGAGTCTTAATTCTCTTACCTTTTTCTGCTTTTATTTCTGATTTGCTTAAAAAATCTTCAATTATTTGGAAGTTTCTTAATATTGTTCTTCTCTGTCTTGATTTTACAAATTTTGCGAATTCTCTTACATTTAACTTTTTTAATTCATCAAGGTTCATTCCTTTGTATGTAAATTCTTTTTTTCTTTCCATTTTTAATTTATTAAAAATTGTTTACCAATAAATTTTATTTTTTGAGTTTCCATTTTATTTTCTTTTACCTGTTCTTCTTGGTCTTAGTAATCCAACTCTTGCACCAGGAGGAGCATTTCTTTTAGCAATCTTGCTTTTTGGATTTTTACCCCTACCTGATCCAAAAGGATGATCAATTGCATTCATTTTAACTGCAGAGGTTCTTGGCCATAATTTACTTTTAGCTTTTTTCATATAAAACTTTTTTCCTGCCTTAACAATGGGCTTATCTAATCTTCCGTGCCCAGCCACAATACCAATTATTGCTCTACATTTTGGATTAAGTTTTTTTTCTTTTTTTGATGGAAATAAAATGTAAACTTCATTTCCTACGATTCTATTAATTATTGCAAAATTTCCTGCTCCTTTAATAAATTTTGAACCGTCTCCGGGATTTGATTCAATTGCATAAATATGTGTCTTTATAGGAAGTTTACCAATTTCGATTATGTTTCCTTCTTTTATTGTTTTTCCAAACTCAATTTTTTGGCCTTCTACCATTCCTTTAAATGCAGGAATATAAAAACTAGTATTTTTAGTTGCTACTTTTGCTATAGGAGCAGAGTGGGCTGAGGAATTAAATAGTTTTACTACAGTTCCAAATTCTTCTAGGTTTCTTGGATATTGTAGTTTGTATCTAAAAGCTCTCTTACTAACTCTATATGTGCTTGATCCTTTCCCACGTGCTTGAACAATTATTCTTTTTCCCATATTAATATTACATTAATCCCAATTTTGTTGCTAAATCAATAGCAGGATTTTTTTTATTTAATTTAACATAAGCATACTTTTTCCCACCTCTAATGAGAGTCCTAACTTTGTCAACCTTTACATCAAAAACTTCTTCAATATCTTTTTTAATTTTGTTTTTATTTTTTCTAGAATCAACTAAAAATGTTAGTAGGTTTTCTAATTCAATTCTCATAACAGCTTTTTCAGTCACAATTGGTTTCATTTGAAATATTCTCCGATTTTATTTAGAGCGAATGAAAATTTTATATTTGCTTTCATTTTAATTTTCCTAAGTATTTAATTGCACCTTCAGTAAACATTGTCAATCTTCCTAAACCTCCTTGTGCTAAATCCATAACTCCTAATTCTTTAACATTGATTACATCAAACATTGTTGTTTTAATTTTTTCCTTAACTCCTATTACAAGAAGCATTCCAGCATTTTTTTTGTGTTTTCTTCCTCTTAATTTACCTACTCCTGCTCTTTTACTTTTTTTTCTTTTAATAATGCTATTTATTTTATCTCCAAGAATTTTTTTAATTAAGTTAAGTCTTTGGTTTGTTTTAAGGTTCAATACATCAGAAGCTATTACAAAAGGAACATTTTTTTCTTGAAGATCTTTTTCACTTATATTTTTGTATTTTTTATCTATGTATTTTTTATCAGCTGTTGCACTTATTGCTGATTCAAATGCAATCTTTAACTCTTTTTTATTGATTCTTTTTGAATTAATCATACTAACAACTTTTGGAGGATGAGCTCTCGGTCCTCCTTTTACATGAGGCACTCCTGAAGCTTCCCAGTTAAATTGCGTTCCTCTTCTGGACATAACTTTACGCGGCACTCTTGATAGCCCTCTTCCATAATGTGTCTGCCAGACATGTCTTCTGTGTCTTATTTTTCCTCTATCTGATTGTTGTTTTCCTGCAACTGGCGAAGGAGAATAAGGCTGCATTGTTTTTTTTGCTTCAAGGACTTTTGCTACAATATCTTCTCTTATTTTAGCATTAAAGCATTTCGGCAAAGTTATTTCTTTTGTTGCTTTGCCTTCCTTGTCAATTATCTTCATTTTCATTTTTTAATCTCCAATAATTCGTACTCTTTTTTGGATTGTTTTTTAGTTTTTCTTAATGATGAACAGATAATTAATTGTCTTTTTGCTGAACCTTGAACAGATCCTTCAACAATTAAATAATCTGTTTTTATGTTTCCATAATTTTTTATATTTTTTATAGAATTATTTTCACTTCCTTTACCTAAATCAATTATCTTTTTATTTGTTGTTAGTCGTGTAAACATTCCTAACTGTCCTGCCATTGGGACTCTAAATGTAACTCTTGCAGGATGCCACGGACCGATGCTTCCAGGCCTTCTTCTACCTTTTTCAGATTTAGCTTTTTTTAGTTTTATTCCAAATCTCTTTACTGGGCCTTGAAATCCTTTTCCTTTAGTAAGTCCTCTAAAATCAACAAGTTTTCCTTTTTCAAATATTTGAGAAATATTAATTTCTTTACCAAGATGGTCCTTTACAAATTGAAGTTTTTCACTTAATCCCCCAATTAGTCCAATTTCAGCTACATCTGGCTTTTTTTTAAGATGAGTCTTTTTAGTTATAGAGTAAATTATTATTTTGACATCATCATAATCCTTTTGTTTTATAGAATCAATACTTTTACTCTTTTTTTTAGTTAACTTCACCTTTTTTTTAAGTTCTTTTTCAAGGTTTTCAGCTAATATCTCATTTACCACCTTTTTATTTTTATAAAATCTAATTGAAAATATTTTCGCAGGAGGACACTCCAAAATTGTTACAGGAATAGCAATTCTTTTTGCTTTTGTCATCGAGTCTGGAGTATTATTTTTTACTATTGCACTAGCCATGCCTGCTTTGTAGCATATAAATCCCTTTAGTCCTTTAGAATCAGCTTTAATTGCGTTCCAGTTAACTCTAGGTAAGAACTTACTTGCTCTTTTTCTTGGCCAAAATTGTAGGCTTCCTTTTCTTGGTGATTTCCTTGTCGGCATTTGTTATTTTCGAATTTGTTATTTTCGATATACTAGCGGATATCATTTTATTTCTTACCCTGGAATAAAAGAACAAAGAAATTAGAGCTTTTTAAAGCTTACTAAAGGAGGAATTTTGAGTGGTTTTAGATAGTTAAAATTGAATGGACTTTAAGATTTAAAAATAAATGTATTGATTGTGGAAAAGAAATTACTTGGAATAAATTAATATATGCTAAATGTGCAGTAAAAAGAAGGAAGAAAGGAAAATTTGTTTGAAATAATCTCCTGGTTTTTATTATGATCATAGCAATTTATTTAAACTACTTTTGATTAAATAGGCTATGAAGAAAGAGGATATCAATAAAAAGTTGAGAGTTCTTAAAGATCCTACAGATAGAATAAAATATTTGAGTAGGATAGCAAAAAAAGCTTCTCTTCTCTCTCCTGAAACAAGGCAAGCAGTTTATAAATCTCTTGGAGATGCTTATTTTGAAAAAGTTCAAAATCCAGATCCCTCTTGGATTTATCCGCGAGGAACAGGAAATGCTTTGGTAGGAAATCCTGGAGAAAGAAATCCTGATCCAAGAGCTATTTTTAGAGAACAAGCTTTGAAAGGAGCTGAGGAATTTTATAGGATGGCTGGAGATAAAGAAAAATTAATCTTGTTAGCAAAAAAATATGCCCCTAAGATTAAAGGAGCAGAAATATTAGAAAGCATGGGAAATAAAGAAGGAGCTTTAGATTTGTATGCTGATTTTATTTCTTCTAAAGATACTTCTAATTTCCCTAAGAATTTTGGGAGGTATGAAATGGATTTAGCCCTGGATAAACTGATGAAAGGCGGAAGAGAAACTGCTGTTAAAGATTTTTTTATGAGATCTTCACAGAAAGCTAAGGAAGCTGCAGAATGTAAATATCACGGAGAAACACCTTCCCAAGAACTAAATCAGTTATCTGAAAAAGGTTCTAGTACTCGGGGGAAATATGCTAAAGCGATTAAGTTTGCTAGAAAAGCAGGAGATAAAGAAACGGCAAAACAAATAAGTAAAGATTATAAAACTAGACTGACTCAAATAAAAAAAGAAGTTGAAAAAGAATTAGAAAGAAAAAGCATAGAAGCTGCCAAGAAGCCTAAAAAATCTCTTCTTAGCAGAATTATAGGCTCTATTTTATTTTTATTTTCGATAGGATTTATTTTTATGTCTTTTAAGGGATTTACTGGATATGTTATCTCTAATTCTGGATATCCTTCTGGTTTTTCTATCGTTTTTGTGATAATTGCCTTAGTGGCAGGTTTGCTTTTATTATCTAATAAGTAATTTCTAAAAACCAGGTATTTGTATATTTGATTTATTTTTGAATAATATATTCTTCTTGGACATGAACAGTTTATGGACACCTAAAGACTTTATGGACTGTGTTTAAATAAAATATATTAAGACCAATTAACGCA
>CAZPVF010000050.1:0-5874 GCA_964589955.1 Candidatus Woesearchaeota archaeon | reverse complement strand
CAGACACAATTCATCTGCTAACTAAAGCAATCAGATTTCTTGCGGAAGCTTTAAAGCTTATTAGTAGAAAATTTTTTAAAGAATAATAAATACAAATTCATACAATGTCACTAACAGAATATATATGTAATACATGCGGATATACAGTAGAAGAATTGCAATCAGCTAAGCAAGCAGAAAATCTTACTAGTTTTCCGTGCCCTGTAGAGGGATGTGGAGGAGTTGCTACAAAAAGGATAAGTAGATTTTCAAGTCTTGGAATGACAAATAAATCAGGAAGCAAGAAAAAAAGAATAACATACGAAACTTGCAAAATTTGTGAAAAAGAGATGACACCAGAAAATACCTCATTTTCTTTAGTAGATATAATTGATGTAGATATTAAAAAAGAAGAATAGTACTTTTTTAATTAGGATAATTTTAAATAACATAAATCCATAATTTAGGCATGGTAAAAAGAGTAGTAAAAAAAACTTCTAAGACAGTTAAAAAACCTATTAAAAATAAATGTAAAGAGACTCATAAAAAAGAAGATATTGTTATTAAACTAAAAGGAGTCTACAAGCATTATTATATGGGAGATAATGTGATAATAAAAGCTGTTGATGGAATTGATATTGATGTACATAAAGGAGATTTCATTGCTGTAATGGGGCCAAGTGGATCTGGAAAGAGTACTGCAATGAATTTAGTTGGAAGTCTTGATACACCAACAAACGGATCAATATATCTAGATGGAGAAGATATTTCTGAGTTGACTGAATCTGAGTTAGCTGAGTTAAGAGGACAGAAAGTAGGATTTATTTTTCAACAGTTTAATTTAATTCCTAATTTGACAGTTAAAGAAAATGTCATGTTACCTATGGCTTTTCAAGGAGTTGATTTTGATGAACGTGAAGAGATAGCTGAAGAAGTTTTAGACAAAGTCGGATTAAGTGAGAGAATGAACTTTTATCCAACTCAACTTTCAGGAGGCCAGCAACAAAGAGTAGCAATTGCAAGAGCTTTATCAAATGATCCTGAAGTAATTTTGGCTGATGAGCCCACAGGAAATTTAGATACAAAAACAGGTGAGAGAGTAATGGATTTTTTAAAAGCACTAAATAAAGAGGGTAAGACAATTATTATGGTTACACATGATCCAGATCTAGCTAAAAAACATTCTTGTAGAGTATACTTGCTTAGAGATGGTAAAATAGAAAGAGTAATAAGAAACAGGGCTTGATAAAAAAATGGTAAATTACTTTTCTTTTGGATTAAAAAACTTAAGACGTAGAGGAATAAGAAGCTATCTTACACTATTAGGAATTTTTATAGGAATTACTGCAGTAATTGCACTAATTAGTTTAGGTAACGGGCTTAAGGATGCAGTCAATGCACAATTTGGAGTAAGTTCAACACAAATGATTACTGTTCAGGCAGGAGGTTTAAATTATGGGCCTTCAAGATCAACTGTTGTAACTCCACTAACAAAGCAGGATGCTCTAGCTATTGAAAAACTAAGCTCAATAAATGTTGCAATTCCAAGGAATATTGAATCTGGAAAATTAGAATTTAATGATATTGTTGGTTTTGGCTATGCAGTATCAGTAATTGATGGAAGAGAGAAAAAGATTTATGAATTAATGGATTTAGAAATAGAAACTGGAAGGCTTCTTAAAGCGAGTGATAGAGGAAAAGTAATGCTTGGATATAATTTTTTAAATGGTGAAACAAACGGATTTGGTAAAGCAATACTTCCTGGTAAAACTGTTTTAATTAACGATGAAAAATATGAAGTTTTAGGAATTACAAAGAAAAAAGGGAGTTTTATTTTAGATAATGTTGTCTGGATGCTAGACTCAGACCTAGATGATCTAATGGGTTATGGTGATGAAGTAGGTCTTATTGCAGCTGAAGTTAAAAGTAAAGATTTGATGGAAAAAGCAAAAGAGGATATTGAAAAGTTATTAAGAAAAAGAAGAGATGTTAAAGTAGGCGAAGAAGATTTTACTGTGTCTACTCCTGAATCAAGCTTAGAGCAAATTAATAGTGTTCTATCTGCAATACAAATTTTTATTGTGATTATTGCTAGTATTTCTATTGTTGTTGGTGCAATTGGAATAATTAATACAATGACAACATCAGTTCTTGAGAGAAGAAAAGAAATTGGAATAATGAAAGCAATTGGAGCAAAAAACAACCATATATTTTATTTGTTTTTTGTTGAGTCAGGATTACTAGGGCTTGTTGGAGGAATATTTGGGATTTTATTTGGATTAGGAATTGGTTTTATTGGGGTTAGTGCACTAAGTAGTTTTTTAGGAACTGATGCAGGAATTTCAATAAATATACCACTAATTGTATTTTCACTTATTGGAAGTTTTTTAATAGGAGCATTTGCAGGAATTATTCCTGCACTTAGAGCAGCTAAACAAAATCCTGTTGATGCATTACGAGGTTAAAAATGGAAGTAAAATATGTAAATAGAGAAAAATTGAATGATCATTTTGGAATAGTTTTACTTAAAGAGGAAAAGATTTTTATTAGAAAAGATCTTCCAGCTCTTGCTAAAGAATATGTACTAGAACACGAAAAACTCCATCTTATTGATTATAAAAACAAAAGGAAGTACACTATTATATGGTCAGAGATTAGGGCTAATATTTATGGATTTTTTAAAAGGCCAATTGGAGCAATATTAACTGCTATAATGAGTCTATCTCCATCCAGACTAAAATTATATTTATTTAATTATAAAAAAGAAATCAAAAATATTGATAAAAAACTTAACAAAAAATGATAGGAGCAGAAGTAATAAAATATTCGCTGAAGAATTTAGCTAAAAGAAAAGCTAGAAGTGTCTTTACAATTCTGAGTATTTTTGTAGGAATTACAACAATATTTATTTTTATTAGTTTTGGTTGGGGTCTTTATTCCTATATTGATACTCTCTCATCAAGCTCTTCAGCAGATAAAGTTTTAATTCAGTCAAAAGGAGGGTTTGGAGGTCTTGATGTTGCTTTTTCACTAACTGATAATGATCTAGATGCTGTAAAAGGTACTGCAGGAGTATTTGAGGCAACAGGGTCTTATTTTAGAGTGGCAGAAGCAGAATTTCATGATGAACAACTCTATACTCTTATTGGGAGCTATGACCCAAAAGTTCCTTTAGTAATGGAAGTTTTTGGAATTGAAGAATCAAAAGGAAGGATGCTAAAGTCAAGAGATACTAAAAGTGTTTTACTAGGATATAATTACCAAATTAAAGATAAAATATTTTCTAGACCTGTACAGATAAATGATAATATAGAAATTAATGGAATTAAACTTAAAGTTGTAGGATTTTTAGAAGAAATTGGAAATGCGCAGGATGATAGCCAGATTTATGTTACAAATGACTATTATGAAGAAATGTTTGCTGGTGAAGAACTTTCGTATTATTGGGTTATTGCTAAAGTAGATGTCGATCATATTGATGATGTAAAAGAAAGAATTGAGAAAAAACTGCGTAAAGAAAGAAACTTAGAAGAAGGTAAAGAAGACTTTTTTGTTCAGACATTTGAAGATATGATCGAAGGGTATTCTGGAGCACTAGATATTGTTATTGGTTTTATTATTTTGATTGCTCTAATTTCAGTAGTTGTTAGTGCAATAAATACAGCTAACACAATGATTACATCTGTAATTGAGAGAACAAAAGAGATAGGGGTGATAAAATCAATTGGAGCAAAAAATAGGGACATATTTAGTATATTCTTATTTGAATCAGGATTTTTAGGTTTTGTTTCAGGGGTAATTGGTGTCCTAATAGGTTGGGGACTAAGCTCACTAGGCGGAAGTATTTTGAGTCAATTAGGTTATGGATTCTTACAACCATACTTTTCACCATGGTTGTTTATTGGTTGTATTGCATTTGCAACACTAACTGGTGCAATATCAGGAATAATCCCAGCAATAAATGCAGCAAAAACAAATCCTGTTGATGCATTACGTTACGAATGAGTTCGTGATGTTATACCAAATCTTTGATTTGAGTTTGAGATATGAGTAAATTTAAAAAGGGAAAAAATATAGAAATTTTATGACATCATCTAAATAAATAGCCAGATGGTTTTATCCTAGTGAAATAAAAAAGAAACTGAAAGAAGGGTATAATATACCAAAGGACATTACTGAGAAATTATTATATGAGAATAGTAATTTAAAAAAATTAATGGATGATAATTCTATTGCTAAGAAAATGAATTCTGCTATTACTACTCCAATAAGAGTGATTGGAGTCTTGACCTATTATGTAAGACACCCCTTTAAGACAATGAGTGCTGATTCAAAAATAGAAACAGGTCCCAGAAGTACTTTATAAGAATTATTTTTCATAAGCTGTTTCGACTGTAGATTTAATCTTAAATCTTTTTCTACACCAATCCATAAAATTGTTCATTGTTGTCGATACAAAAGGCGAAAACATTGCAAGAATTAAGGATCCTGTCAAAACTTCATCTAAATCTATTTCTCCTCTTGTTAGTAATTGGCTAACTGACACTGCGCTAATATACACAGGATTTTCAAAAGTATTAAAAGACAAAAAATCAACTAACTCTCTTCTTAATTTGCTGTGTTCTTTAGTGGTTTTAGTTAATCTATACATAAACTCTTTCCATTTTCTATACGGTCCACCAGTAATAGTATTTACTCCTGTAGCATATAATCTACTTAAGGCAATCTCGGAAACTAAATCCTGGTCAGGATTTTGAATATCTTGAAATATTAAATCAGAAAGACTTTTTCCACTATACTGATTTAGTGCTCCAACAGTTAGTGAGTATAAGACTCTTGAAGCTGTATCCACTAAAGATTCCTTACTAGTGTATATATTCTTTAATTTTTCTACATATTTTTTGTATTTCATTGCAATAAGGCAAATAATATTGATAATATAAAAGTTATCAGCCATTTTTACTTAAAAATGAAAAGATTTATATACTATTTTATAAATATAAGTAATATATGATAAAATTAGATAAAAAAGACTATAGAATACTCTTTGAGTTAGACAAAAACTCAAGAATATCTATTCATGAACTAGCAAAAAAAACTAAACTCTCTAGAGATGTTGTAACTTATAGAATAAAGCAATTAGAGAAAAAATCCATTATTAAAAGTTATATAACAGTTATTGATTTTAGCAAATTTGGTTATCATATTATAAGGCTCTATCTTAAACTTCAAAAAACAACACCAAAAATTGAAGAACAAATTGCTAATTTTTTTCTTAAACAAAAAAACATATTAACAGTTTACAAAGTAGATGGATACTATGACTTCGCAATAGGACTTATTATTAAAAACTTTAGTAAATACCAAGAAGTATATGAGTCTTTTCTAAGTAAATTTAGAACTTATATTTCAGAGTCACAATTTAGTATTTTTTTAGATTATGTTCATTTTCACAGAAATTATTTAACAGAAAAAGATAATCATGATTATACTCCAATTTCTACTGGAAGTTTTAAGAAATTTAAGTATGATAAAAAAGATTTAGAAATACTTAACTTAATTAAAGAAAACTCAAGAATTACTCTTTTAGAATTAGCTGAAAAATTAAAAATGACTGCAGCAGGAGTAAATTATAAGCTAAAAAATTTAGAAAAAGAAAAAGTAATTGTCGCATATAAGTTACTATTAGATAATTCAAAATTAGGTTATCAATACTTTAAAGTAGATTTACATTTAGAAGATATTAACATAATTCCTCAGCTTAAAGAATACATAGAAAAACACCCAAACGTTGTTTATAGAGACATAACTGTAGGAGGAAGTGATTTTGAATTTGATTGTGAATTAAAAAATCAACAAAATTTTTATAACATTATTGATAAAATTAAAGCAATG
>CAZPVF010000049.1:0-5977 GCA_964589955.1 Candidatus Woesearchaeota archaeon | reverse complement strand
AAATATTATTGTGTTTCAAGATTTTATGAATCTTAGAATTGTTTATCTTTTAGAAGGAAAAGCAAAAAAATATGCTGAAAAATTAATTAAAGATGTATATAAGAAATTTGGAGTTTCTTTTTGTTATATGTTAAAGCAACCAGCACATATTACATTAAAATATAAATTTTTTACAGATAATGTGGACAAAGTAGAAGATATAATTGAGAGTATTGTAAAAGACACAAAACCCTCAGAGTTTGTTATTGGTGGTTTAGATCACTTTTCAAAACACGCACTGTTTCTAAAAGTAAAGCCATCAAAAGAAATGGTTAAATTTGAAAAGGAATTGATTAAAAAGTTATATAAACTAGATTTAGAGCATGCTGAATATGCAAAGTATAATAAAAAGTTGCCTTGGAATTTTCATGTGGGAATTGCTCATCATGATATAGATGAGAAGTTTAATGAAATAAAGAAATATTTAAAAAATTTTAATAAGAAGTTTAAAGTTAGGTTTGATAAGGTTTATTTAATAAGAAAACCTAAAAAGAAGTGGATCATAAAAAAGAAGTTTAATATAAACGCTGGAACTAAGAGTTCCGCGAAATCCGTTTTTAGGAGGTAAAAACAAAGACTGAAATTAAAATTTCGTCAAATCCGTTTAATAAAATGGAAGTTTTAAACGTATAATGAAATATGAATTTGCACCTGATCTTCAAATAAGAGCAGAAAAGATAATTAAAGTTATGTTTCCCCATATAAAACCACATAGAGTGAGTTGTTTAAGAGGATATGGGTCTAGTACTAAAAATACTTTAGCCAGGTGTCATGCACTAGGAAAACTAATGCAAAAGGCAATGCATACAACTGCTTTTTATGCACTTGAATTTTTAGCTGAAAGGTTTGATAAACTAGATGAAGAGGAACAGACAAAAATAATAATTCATGAATTAATGCATATTCCTAAAAGTTTTGGCGGAGGATTTAAACATCATGATTTTGTTACAGATAGAAATGTAAATAAAGTTTATAAAGAATATAAGAAAAAGGTAAAAGACGGTGAAAAAGAAGAAAATAAGTTTCAAATACAAGGGCAAAAAGATCTGCCTGGATACTTTAGAGTGCAATAAGTATAATATACTTGATCTTGGTAGAGGACTTACATTTAGAAGACGTGAACATGCACCAATTTTGTTATTTAATTTTGGCGAGAGAGTAAGATTCGCACTAACTGGGCTTTGTGTTTTTTTTCCATTTTTTGTAATTTGGTTAGATGAAAAGAATAATGTGTTGGAAGTTAAGAGAGTAAAACCTTTTACATTTCATATTAATACAACAAAGCCTTTTACAAAAATTATAGAAATTCCTATAAGTAAGCGTTATATGAAGGAAATCAAACTTCTCGTCGGCAAATAGAAATATTTAAAAACAATTTTGCCTTAAAGTTTTTATGAAAAAGATGAAAGGAGGTCGATATTGAGTTTTAAATCAATAAAAAAATTCTAACATGGGAAAAATTATTGCAAAAAATGTTGTTAAGAGAAAGCCAGGATACCTTTACTATGTAGACGGAAAAGGAAATGTGTGTGAAGCTAAAATGGCTAGAGGAGGAAAGAGAAAGAAAAAAGCTGCTAAGAAAAAACCAGTTAAAAAGAAAGTAGTTAAGAAGAAGCCTGTGAAAAAGAAAAAAGTCGTTAAAAAGAAAAAACGATAACTCCAAAACAATTTTTATTTTTTAATTTATTACTTTATACTAAATAAACCAAATTAATAAGGAGGTGATTTATGGTTGATGCTGTAGCCCCAAAACAAAAAGTTGCGCCTGTTGTGACTACTCAACCGACTGTAGAGAAGAAGGATAAAAATTGGGTTCTAGCTCTTGTTTTATCTATAATTCTTGGAGGATTGGGCATTGATAGGTTTTATATGGGCTATATTTGGCAAGGAATTCTAAAGCTTATAACTGCTGGAGGTTTTGGAATTTGGTGGTTGATTGATTTGATACTTATTGCTACTAAGCATAATTTTGGAAAAGTCAATTGGATTTAGTTAAATATAATTTATTTTTTATTTTGTTTTGGGTGATTTTATAAACTTATTTTTAGTGTTACTAGGAAAATGAAAGCCATAATACTTTGTGCTGGTTATGCAAGAAGAATGTATCCTCTAACTAGTTTTATAGCTAAGCCACTATTGCCTATAGCCGGAAAGCCTGTTGTTAATTATATTCTAGATAAAATTTCTAATATTCGTGATATAGATGAAGTTTATGTTGTGACAAATTCAAAGTTTCATAGTCAGTTTGAAGAGTGGCTTAAATACAATCAAAATGATTATAGAATGAAAATTAAATTACATAATAATACTAGAAGAATTTTTGGAGACAGAAATGTTGGAGGTATTGATGCTGTTTCAAAAATAATGAAGAAAACTAAAGATTCTGAAGGATATTTAATAATCGCAGGAGATAATTTAGTTGATTATTCACTTAGAGAGGGTTTGAAGTTTTTTAAAAAGGTTAAGTCTCCTGTACTTTATTTAGCAAAAATTTCTAAAAATGAAGCTCATAAATTTGGAGTTGTTCAAATAGATAAAGATAATAAAGTTATTAATTTTGAAGAAAAACCAAAAAATCCAAAATCTAATTTAATAGGGACGCTTATTTATTATTTTACTATTGATGAAATTAAACTAATTGATGATTATAATGGTTCTTCAAATAAAGGAGACAGCTTTGGTTATTTTCTACAGTATTTAATTAAGAAAAAAGATCTTTATGGGTTTATTCCTAATGGAAAATTTATTGATATTGGGAGTTTGAATGATTATAAAAAAGCAAACAAAATTTGGGCAAGTAGTTAGTCTTTATCAAATAGTGTTTTGGTTTTAAAAGGGCTTTTCTTTTTTTTAGCTGGTTTTTTGTTGGGGTTTCTCTCTAGTTTAACATGTGTTGTTGGTGAAATTTCTGATAATCACACACCGATTTTAAGAACTTGTCTAAAAGAGGTTTATCTTGAAGGTGATATAAATTCAGGTTTAACTAAGATTCAGCGTGCATATAAAAAATATATAATAAAATACAAAAAATGGTTAGAAATAAATTAAGTCAGTATGAAAGACGCGTGATTGGGCTTGAAAGACGAATTAGTGAAGTGTGTGGTCCACTAAATAGTGATCAAGTAGATTGGATTGCTAAAATTGTAAGACTTATTTATAGTGGTGTAAAAACAGAGGATTTGAGTAATGGCTTTGTATATGAAAACAGGGCATGAAGATTTGGAATTCTTCTCCATGGCCTCCTGATAATTATCATAAGTATTACAAGTATAATAATTGTTAGAATGGTAAAAAATATAGATAACAAGTTAAGTGAGATACAAGCTCAAAAATTCAAAATAGATAGACCTAAACTTAAATCAAAAATAGAATCAGGAGAGTATTGTGTTGATGTAATTGATACCTTAATTGATAGGTCATTAAGGATTGCTTATAGTGGAATTAGGGTAGATGAATGGAGTTCTGAGGATAGAGTTAGAGCTGCTTATAAAATTTATTTGACTTTAACTCTTACTTCTGATGATCATTGTAATGAGATTTCTATTGAAGATAAAAGAAGTTTTAAATAAGCCTTATTACTTCTTTAAGATATGGCGTTAATATTAGGGGTAGAGTCAACAGCACACACATTTGGAATTGGAATTGTAAGAAATAGCAAGATTTTAGCAAATGAGAAAGAGATGTATATAACACAGAGTGGAGGAATAATTCCAGTAGATTCTGCTAAACATCATAAAAGAGTGGCTGAAGTTGTTTATAATAGGGCATTAAAGAAAGCTAAAATTAAGGAGTCTCAAATTGATGCAATTTCTTTTAGTCAGTCTCCGGGATTGGCCCCTTGTTTAATTGAAGGCATGAAATTTTCTAAAAGTATTGGAAAGAAGCTAAATATTCCACTAATTCCTATTAATCACTGTGTTGCACATTTAGAAATTGGCAGAATAGTTGGGGCAAAAGATCCTGTAATGCTTTATTGTAGTGGAGCAAATACACAAGTTATTGCATATGAGGATTCTAAGTATAGAATTTTTGGTGAGACTCTTGATTTAGGTGTAGGAAATTTTATTGATACAGTAGCTAGATTTATGGGTTTGGGTTTTCCTGGTGGGCCAAAAATTGAAGAGTTAGCTAAATCTGGAAAATATATAGAACTTCCATATAGTGTTAAAGGAATGGATATAGCACTATCAGGAATTCAGACAAATATAAAACAAAAATTAACTAAAGGAGTAAAAAAGTCTGATTTAGCTTATAGTTTGCAAGAGACAGTTTTTGCAATGTTGGTTGAGGTTGCTGAGAGAGCTTTAGCTCATACAAGCAAAACTGAATTGCTTTTAGCTGGAGGAGTTGCTTGTAATTCACGTCTTCAAGAAATGTGTAAGATTATGTGTAAAGAGAGAGGGTGTAAACTATTTACTCCAGCAAAGCCGTTACTTGTTGATAATGGTGCAATGATAGCTTATTTAGGAGAAATAAAGTTTAAGGCAGGTATAAAGTTTCTTCCAATAGATTATAGATTTGTTGATATAGATTCTAGACAGAGAACTGATCAAGTTGATGTAACATGGAAAAAGTAGTTTTTATTCACGGTTTAGGTGGAAGTAGCTTAGATTATGTTCTAATAAAAATATTTATTAAAAAAAGGAATTGACTCTATTTTATTTAAGCATAATACAAATCTTGGAACAGTACTTATAGAAGAATTAGTTGAAAGATTTGATAAATTTTTAAAAAAAATTAAAGTAAAACTTCCAAAAATTATTGAATCTGGAAAAACCAAGAAAGGGATGACTCAGGATGAATATATTGAATGGAAAACAGAGCAGGCAGAAAGAGAACAGTTTAAAAAAAGAAAAAAGAAAAAGAGAAAACCAAAAGAAGTTGAAGAAGATGTGGAAGAAGACATAAACTTTGTACCAGAATTTCAATTTAGTTTGAGTCCAACTTTAAAAAAAGACTATGGAGTAGGGAAAAAAAGAGTTTATGGGTATGATATTGTTCCTCTTACTGATACTTTTAGGGAGAGAATTTGTGCTGTTGCATCTATGAGGATGGGTGAACATGGGGATTTAGCTCTTGCTCATTCCCCAAGAATAAGTGCTTTAAATAGAAAACATGGTTGGGGAAGAATATATGATTTAATGCAACAAAGATATGGTGTGCCAGATAAGGCAAGATTATACAAGGTAAAATTTCAGAATATTAGGGGAATTGTTTCTGTTAATAGCAGAAAAATAGATTTATTAGAAATTTTAACTCACGAGGATTATGAATTATTCCAAGATAAAAAAAGTCAATAAGGCTAGTTAAATTTTTTAATAGTAGCATTTAAAAATAAACATTTTATCTAATTTTATGGTAGTGGATATGGATAAAAATAAATTTGAAATAATTAGTATTGATACTCATAAGAGCCTTGGTTAGTTAGATATAAAAGAAGGAGATTTAATAGCAATAGATAATAGCGATATTGATTTTCCTAGTCCTTTTCTTTTAGGAATTTATGATTGTTTAAGAACGGGTTATCACGGTGAGTCGAATGGTGTTAGACTTTTGTATGTTAATAAGAATAATATGAGAGAGCAGTGGACACTTGAGACTAAAGGAAAAATGTTGGGTTTGTGGTCAACAACACTAATTGATAGAGGTATTTCGTCAAATATTGAGTTAGTTGATGCAGATTATACAAGAAACAATCCTTATTTTGTTGAAAAGGCAGTTGTAGGTAGAGAAAATATTCTAGAAGCTTTAAAAAATATGGGTTTTGTTGGGTATGGACATTATGTTAATCTAATAACAAATGGGCAGTTAGTGACTAAAAGAGGGCTTGTAGGAAATATTATTGAAGATATTGGTTGGAATAAATTAACTAATTTGCTTCCCAATAAACTTAGGTTTGTAAGAAAAGTTATTTAAGTTTAAATTCTAATTTCACTCC
>CAZPVF010000048.1:0-6057 GCA_964589955.1 Candidatus Woesearchaeota archaeon | reverse complement strand
TTTTTAAAAATTATTTTTTTTGTTTTTTTTTTGGATTGAGCATCATTGTATCAAGAGCTTTTGTTCTATATCTTGTGTATCCATATTTTACTATATCATTATTATTTCTTGAAGTTATTGGATCTAACCTTTCTATATTATGTAAGTGATAGATCAAATTAAAAGGAACTGATAGAGAAAATCTTATATTTCCTACAAGTTCCTGAACTAGTGCATCAAGAGGTCTTCCTCTAAATTTTGATTGCAATCCTTTTGTGTTATGTCTAAATATTTCAAAACTTATTTTTTGAGGTTCTTTATAATTTTGAATTAATTGAAGAACAACATATTTTGCCATCTGTAAATCAAGGAGATATATTTCTCTTGATGGTGCAACACCTTTAACTTCTCTTATTGTTCCTAAATCAAGATCTTGCAAATCAGGCTCACATTTAAGTGTGTTTCCGTTTGTTGAATTAGCTAAAATACGTCTTTGTTTAGGTTCTCCTCCATAAATTGCTTCAGCAACACTTAGTATAATATCTCCTTCTTTTCCTCTTAAACCGTGCCTTCTATGTCTTCTCATATAGCGAGTATAGAATTCAGCAGCATTTTTTGTTGCTTCAAAATCAAATAACTCTAGCTGTGAGGCTTTTCCATAAGAAACTTTTCTTTTTTTTGGAACCATCACTGGAATTCTTCTTATTCCAGAATAATCCCACGCACCCAATCCTAATACTCCTTCAAAACGTTTTTTAGGATTATAATTATAAGTAGGTAAAACTATCTTGCCCATTAAAATTTTAGAATCAAAGACTGTTTAATAAAGATTTATGCCTTGTGTTGTATATTATGGGATTAGAAAGCTTTAAAAGTGAATTAGAGTAGTTATTAATAGCGAGGTGGAGCAGTCTGGAGTGCTCGTCGGGCCCATAAGCGAGATTTTTTGGAATCTCTAATTCCAAAGCTATTCGCATTGGAAACCCGGAGGTCGCGCGGTTCAAATCCCGCCCTCGCTATATTTTTATTCTAGAAAACCTTAAAAGCAGTTAATTCTCAATAATAAAGTAATGCCTCAACTCGACATTGCGCTCGAGAGAGGTTAGCGATTAATTATCGCGCAATGCCTCGGTCGCATAATAAAGGGAACCCATGTTTCCCCTTATCAACCCCTCCTTTTTGACGCGGTTGGGTGGATGCTCCGAGACTGTGCCTCGGTCGCATAGTGGTTATTGCACCGGATTGCTAATCCGGGCCCTTCGGGGCTCGCAGGTTCGAATCCTGCCCGGGGCGCTTTTCATAAAAATGGGTGAAATTCAAACTAGAGATATAATTTATTATTCGCTTATCACAATAGGATTGGGTGGTTTAGGATATCTAACATATTTAGCAAGAAATGCTAGAAAAGATATTAAAGAAATAATAAAGTATATAAGAAGAAACAACAAAGAAAAAACAGATAATTTTGAAATTAGTAGATTAGAAAAAGAAACAAGAAATCCTAATTAGAAACAAATTGATCTCTACCGCCTTTTTTAGCTTTATATAGTGCCTTATCTGCCCTAGCTAACATTTTCTTTTTTGTGTCACGAGCTTTATACTCTGTAATTCCCCCACTAACAGTTATTCCAAACTTTTTTAGGATCTTATCTTTATGAATCACATTTTTTAATCTAGTACAGAATTTATTTGCTTTTGTTAGACTTGTCTCAGGCAAAATTACCACAAATTCTTCACCACCAAATCTTGCAGGAATGTCTGATTTTCTTATTGTTTTCATAATTACTTTTGCTAATCTTTCCAATAATTCATCAGCCTTAACATGACCGTAAGTATCATTTACTTTTTTAAAAAAATCTATATCTGTTATTACCAGGGATAATTTTTGTTTTCCTCTTTGAGCTTTTTCTAACTCCATTTCCATGATATTGTCAAAAAACTTATTGTTATAAAGACCTGTTTTTTCATCTCTTGTTGCGGCATCATATAGAACTCCTATACAGTCATTCATATGGTCTAAAAGATCTTTTACTTCTTTTCTGAATTTAGGATCAAGAACAGCTATTTTTTTTTTCATACGTTTTTCCATTTTAAATTTTAAGCAACACTATTTCCAACAATAATTAAGTAGGCAAAAAGAAGTATTAGTGGAAGTAGGCCTAAAATTACTGCCTTACCTGTTGAAAGTTTATGTAACTTTCTTAATAGAAAGATATTAACAATGAAAAACCACAAAGATCCGAGTATTTCTACATAAAAACCTATAACAGGAATTATTGCTACCCAGTATATTATTAGTGGGGCGAGTAGTGCTTTAGAGTATTCAATCATTTTTGCCTGGCTACTAAAAATTCCTACAGCAAGCAAATAATAGAAAAAAAAACCAATTACAACTATTCCTAAAAGTGAGAGGATGTTAAATAAATAAGTTAAAATATTAAATGAGTAAAAAGATGTAGTTACTCCCGCTATTAACAAAGTTATTATCCCATATAAAAATGCTTTATTTTCATTTACAATACTTGTCAATGCTTCTTCTTTACAAAACAAAAGTCTAAATGAATTTTCTATATATTCTGTATACTTCATTTTCGCCTCTTTTTATTAATTTATTAAAGAATTTCTATTTTATAAATCTTGTTTATCCCTTAGTTATTTCGCTAGATTTTTTATATGCCACATATAATTTGTTAAGAGCATCTAGCACAATTTTTCTTTGTTCAGAGGTTCCAAGACCTTTCCAGTCAAGAACAACAAAATCAACTTCTTCAATTGTTTTTTCTAGTGCCTGCCTTATCATATTCTCAGTTATTGGTGCAACATAATTAGGAATAACATGAGAAATTGCCACATTCGAATTAAGTTGGAGCTTATTAAAATTAGGACAATAGTGTGGTCCTCCAATACCTATTGCTACTTCTTGATATTCATTAACTTTGAATTCTTCTATGGCCTCAACTATTGTTTTAGCTATTGCAAATCCTGCGCGCCTATCATTCCACTCAAATTCAGTGGAACCTATTTCAATAAAAACGCACGGCTTATTTATTAGTGGCCCATGATGAGTTACTTCTAGAGTCACTTTATATTTTTCATCTAACTCATATTTTTTTACATTAGCTGCAAGTTTTTCAAATAAGAATTTATTAAAAAGTGCTGAAGAAGGTGAGACGGCTTCTTCTTTACCACCTAATTTTGCTTCACGCCAGTTTCCTGGAGAGTGAATAGATAAAGACTTTTCACCTTTTGTAGATTTATGTGTGCATGGAAAAATAATAAAGTCATATTTGTTAATTTTTTCTAAATTTAGATTTTCTTCATGTAAAATATCCTCCGAAATAGTGTATATATCAAAACTAGCCGAGTTTGACATTGACGCAATAAGAGGGTTTCTCTTAAACTGAATTAGATTTCTTAATATGTTTTTTGAGGCAGGATTGTTCTCAGATGCCACAATTAAGAATTTTTTGTACATGATTAAATATAAAAAGATGGGTTTATATTTATTTTTATGTCAGAGGTGATAACTTTTATTATAGCAATAATTATACTTGCTTTGGGTTTTCCCTTGGGCAACCTCTTAGCAAAACTGACTAAAGAAGAGCTCAAGGTAGGAAGAAAGTGGTTTAATGTAGTAATAATTTTGAGCATTATTGGAGCAATTTATAGCTTAATTATAGGAAATGACTATCTTTTATTTACTTTTTTATTTATATCAATAATTACTTCTAGGAGTTTAATTGTGAAAAAATGATTTTAAAAAGCAAACTAGAAACCGAGTGTGGAACAAATAGACTTATTGTTAATTTTATCAATAAAGGAAAAGAGCTACTAAACAAAGATTTAGAACTAGCTAGAAGATATATTAGACAAGCTTTTAATCTATACCATAAAAAATATGGGGAATATTCTTGGAAATACAGAAATATTGATGCCAAACTAGATGAGGCAATCTATGAATATGCAAAATTGGCCCTTTAGATAGCTTTAAAAACTAATTCTTTTGAGTATTTTAATGAAACACTTAAGTTTAGAACAAGCAAATGCAAAAATTAAAGCCTCACCTAGAATGAGCCTTGGAGAGATTAGTGAGGTAATTGATTGGAGAAAGACAAATACTGGTCTTGAACATGTAGAGTTTAGACAAACAGCACCAGATAGGATTATAAAAGTGAAAATTGGATATATTGGAAATATGCCAAAAAACCCGCATGAAGAAAGGGTTTTTAAGTATAGTAAAGAGATGGATTTTATTGATGCTGTTGAAAATCATTTAAAAGATAATGATCTATATTTAGGAAAAACGATTTATACTCCTGCTGAAATTAAAGAAAGAAATTTTATTATTATAAGTTCTGTATCTACTAATTTGCCAAGAATAAATGCAACACTTTATAGACCAAGTAAATCTTAATAAACTAAATTGTGCTTATTAAAAAATGTTATATATAATTGGACTAGGTTTGAACTTGAAAGGAATAAGTGTAGAAGGTGCTGAAATAGTGAAGAGAGCAAAAAAAATATATTTAGAAAACTACACAGTTGATTTTCCTTATAAACTAACCGATTTAACTGAAATCTTGGGTAAAAAAATAATTCCAGCTGATCGTGAATTAGTTGAGTCGCTTAGTATTGTTGATGAAGCAAAAAAAAGAGATGTTGCACTTCTTATATATGGCTCACCTCTCACAGCTACAACACACATAACTTTACTTCAAGAAGCAAAAGCCTCACGAGTAAAGTGCAAAGTAATTTATGCAGCAAGTGTGTTAGATGCAGTTGCACAATCTGGACTGCAACTATATAAATTTGGAAAAATTGCTAGTATGCCTAAATGGGATCAAGAAAAAAACTTTATGCCAGATAGTTTTATTAAAACTATTCAAGAAAATAATTCAATGAGAGCTCACAGCTTAATTTTAGTTGATATTGGGCTAAATTTTGATTTAGCAATTGAACAATTAAAAATCGCAGCAGAAAATCACGACATAAAAATTAAAGATATTGTTGTATGCCAAAGCCTAGGAACAAAAAAGCAAAAGTTTAGATTTGGCAAAATTGAAGATTTTGAAAAAATGTTTGTAAAAAGGCCCTACTGTATAATACTACCTAATAAACTACACTTTGTGGAGAAAGAAAATTTAGAGCAATTTAGGATGTGAAAAACTCTTAAAAAGGTTTAATTCTACATTTATCTTATGTATGACTTTAAAATAATTGAAAAAAATGCTAGAGCATTTTGGAAGAAAAATCAGAAAAAAATAGATTTAGCAATTAAGGACAATAAGAAAAAACCAATATTTTCATTTCTAGAAGGACCTCCTACAGCAAATGCTCCACCTGCACTACACCATCTAGAAGTTAGAACATACAAGGATATTATTTGTAAATTTAAACACATGAAAGGATTTAGTGTTCCACGTAAAGGAGGATGGGACTGTCACGGTCTTCCTGTTGAAGTTCAAGTTGAAAAAGTACTTGGCTTAAAAGAAAAAAAAGATATAATCAAATATGGCGTAGATAAATTTATATCTAAAGCTAGAAAGAGTGTGTTTAGCAATATTAAAGACTGGAGCCAGTCAACTGAAGAATTAGCTTACTGGATTGATTTAAAAAATCCATATATTACTTTAGAAAATGACTACATTGAGAGTGTCTGGTGGAGCTTGAAAGAACTATTTAATAAAAAATTGCTGTATGAAGGACACAAAGTTGTTCCTTTTTGCACAAGATGCGGAACAGCTCTATCAAGTCATGAAGTGGCTCAAGGGTATAAAGATGTGACTGAAGAGTCAGTTTACATTGCATTTAAACTAAAAAATGATCCTAAAAGTTATATTTTAGCATGGACTACTACACCTTGGACACTTCCAGGTAATGTTGCTTTAGCTATTGGAAAAAATATAGATTATGTTAAAGTACAGCTTCCAGACAAAGATACAGTAATAGTTGGAAAAGAAAAAGCTGATTTAGTTAAAGGTGGAAAAATAATTAAGAAACTAAAAGGAAAAGACTTAATCGGCTTAGAGTATGAACCGCTATATGACATAAAAGAAACCCAGAATAATAATTCTCACA
>CAZPVF010000047.1:0-6215 GCA_964589955.1 Candidatus Woesearchaeota archaeon | reverse complement strand
ATAGTGTTTTTTTTATATTTTCACACGTACAGGGTGTTTTGCTCCACAAGCAAGACACTGTATAAAGTTTAATCTACCATCTTTTTTTAATTCAGTGTCAGGTTTTCCACACTCTTTACATAAAACAAACTCTTTAATGTATGAACCAATTTTTTCATTTATTTTTGCACTGGGAATCCTATTATTTAGTACTAGGCGATCTCCTTCAGTTTGGCCAGATGTAGCTAACTCTTTGAGTAAGAAGACTCTAAAATGAAGAGGGTTTCTTCTTAAATATGAAGCAATTTGAAAAAAATTAGTTAAAATTGTTTTTTTTCCTGCAAAATGTCCTGTAATTTTAGGCACTTCAAATCTTTCGCTAGCTTGTTCAACTGTTTTTACTTTACTATAAGCTTCTTTTAGTAATTTTTCATATTCCATTGTAATAAAAGGATGATAGGGGTTTATAAATGTTATATTATTTATTATTTTATGAAAGCAAAAGAGATTGGTCTTGCTATAGCAATCATTATTTTAACAATATTTGTTACTTTTTATGGAATTAATACTCTTTTTCCTAGTGTTTCCTATGAAGATTACTGTGGAGATATGAGGGTTGCTAAAGTAATTGAAAATAAGTCTGAATGTGATAATTTAGGAGGTAATTGGGTTATTTATGATTGTTTTAAGGAACCATGCCTTGAAGGCTATTGTGATTTTTATTCTAAGTGTGAGGTGGAGTTTGATAGTGCAAGAGAATCTAGAAGCCAGAAAGTATTTTTTATTGCACTTCCATTGGCAATAATTATCATTTTAGGTGGAGCGTTTGTATTTGGTTTAGAGTATGTTGGGGTTGGTCTTATTGGTGGAGGTGTAGGAACACTAATTTATGGCAGTGGCGCATTATGGCCTTATGCAGGGAATTTTGTTAAGTTTGTTTTATCTCTTATTGCACTTATTGCACTGATTTGGTTTGCTTACTGGATTAATAAAAAATCTAAGAAAAAGAAGTAATCATCCCAAATATCTAACTTTTCCTGGCCTAGGCTCAAATACAATTCCTTCTTCAAGCATTTTTTGTATTTCTTGATTAATAATTTTGGGTGATATGTCATTTAGGTTCATTATTAGTTTGTCTCTATCTATCCCACCTTCGTCTTCAGAGTTTTTGATTGCACCCAGGATTCTATCTTTTACAGCAATGATTTGCTCTTTACCTAACTCAATTACGTCTTTAGACTTATCAGTTTCAGTTTCTAGTTTTCTTAATAAAAGATACTTTGGATCAGTTGATTTTATTATTTCAGGATTTATATATAACTCATTATTCCAGAATCTAAGTGTTCCAATTACTATTACTGTATCGCCTTGATTTATATTCTCGACTTTAGTTGAGTCATCTCCAAATGTTTTAAGTTTTATCTGACCTGACCCGTCATCTAGGGTAAGACTAATATATTTACTTTCACTAGCTGATTCATATTTGTCAACTATGTTCCCTACAATATTTATTCTAATAATATTTTTATTTCCTAATTCTAAGAATTTAAATCTGTCATTTTCCATTACTGGTTTACCCATTAAAATATTTCCAATTCTTAATTTGAATGCAATGTGGCGTTTAAATTGGTCTTGATCAGCCATGTGATGTAGAATTAAGAGTCTTTTTTAAAGATTTAGCTGGTTTTACTAATATAACCCTTTCTAGGTTCATATAAATCTCCGCGTTTTTTTAATTCAATTATTGCTTCTTCAATTTCAGGAACTGTCATTTTTCCCTCAAATTCTTTTTCGATTTCTTCTATTGGTATCATTTTACCTAGTCTGTCTTCAAGTTCTGTTATTGCATGAAGAACACCAAGAATTTTAGATCTTTTTGAAGATGTTATTCCTGTTGTGGCTTTATCTATATCAAATGTTTTTGATTCATAATCATATCCTACTTGCATTAGGTAGTATTTCATTAGTTCAATTGCTTCTTTTGCGTCATTTTTAGTAACAGTTTTTCCTAGTCTTAGTTTAGCTGAAGCTTCAGCCATTCTAATTAGTGCTTGAAGTTGTCTAGCTGAAATAGGAATTGGTTTTAGTGCTGATTCAGATGAGACTGGCCTATTTCTTAAGTCAACATAAAATTTTTTTATTTCTTCAACGGCTTCTTCACTTAGTTTAGGAAAGTATTTTTGTTTTGCATATGCAATGTATTTTCTAAATAAATCTCTTTGTATAATCATTATTCCACCTTGTTCTTTGTGCTCAGATAAAACATGGTCTGCTATTTTTTCATCTTTAGTTTTATCTGGTATATCTCTAAGTGTAAAAATTACATCAAATCTGTTAATTAGTGTTGGAGGAAGATCAATTTGTTGAGCAATTGATTGGTAAGGATCAAATCTACCAAATTTAGGATTTGCTGCAGCAAGTACTGAAGTTTCAGCTCTTAGTGTTGCTTGAACATTAGCTTTACTTATTGTTATTGTTTGTTGTTCCATTGCTTCATGCATGGCAGATCTATCTTGAGCGTCCATTTTTTCTAGTTCATCAATGCAGACTATTCCTTTATTTGATAAAACCATTGCTCCAGCTTCAAGTGCCCACCCTCTTAGATACTCGTCTCTAACTACTGTTGCAGTAAGTCCTGCTCCTGATGCACTTTTTCCTACAACATATCTTCCTTTTGGTGAAATTTCGGCAATAAAAGCCAGAGTCACTGATTTAGCTACACCAGGATCACCAATTAGTAGGATATGCATATCTCCACGTGATTTTTGGCCTTCTGCATGAGTTTTAGCTACGCCTCCAAATAACTGTAAGACTAGGGATTTTTTTATTTCTTCATATCCCCACACACTTGGAGCAATCGAGTGGGCTAATTTATTAAAAATTTGTGGATCTTCAGATAGTTCTAGAATTTGCATTTCATCTTCTTCAGTAATATCAAGATCTTCAAAAGTTTCTTCAAGAGGAACAATATTATTTGCTTCAATTGCTATTTCAAATCTAGTAGAAAGCCCGCCAGTTGATAAAGGGACTGGAACTTCTTTTAGAACACCAATTACTTTAATACGTGAGCCAGGAGTAGTTTTTTCTTCCATTTTAGGTTCAACTAGGTCTTCTTTAACAAAAACATTAATTCTTTTTGGTTGTTCTCCTCCTGAAAGTGATTCAGGTGATTCTTCAATTACTAGTCTTTGTGTGTCTACCATTTCTTTACTAAGAAGCTTAAATCCTCCTTTTCTTCCACAGCTGCATCTAGAGGGTTCTCTAAACTTTTTTTCCATTTGCAGAACCCCAATAATTGTTCCACAACTAGGACACTCAAATTTAGCATTTACTACTTGTGGTCTAACATCACTAGATTGTCTGATTATTCCTTCAATTACAATAAGCTCATCTAAATTTTTTGATCTAATATTTCTTACTTTTAATTCTTGGCTTTTAGGTAAATTAAATAATCTTATTCTAGCACTTTTAACTAGGCCTGATTCTTCAATAGCTAGTTCTACATATCTTAGAGTTTCTTCAGGATATGATAAGATTTGCTCAGAAAGAATGTTTGAGAACTCAGTTAGTTTAAGAAAATCAATATATATAACATTTGTAGCTTTTCTTAGGGAGGCTCCTAATTCTTTTTTATAATAATCAAAAAAGTTTTTTGCTTCAATAATTAGATCTTCTTTTTTTGCTACCCCTACCTCTTCCATATTTTCTTATAGAAGTATAGTGTTTTTAATTATTTATATACATTAAGAAAGGGTTTTTGGAACTAATATCTGTTATTGGTAGTAGGGAGTTATTTCTTTGCTATTTTCCAAAGAAATTCAAAGTAATTTTGGTATGTTTGTGCGATTTCAGAATTTTTTATAATAATTAGAAGTGGTTTATGTTTTAGTAAGTGAATTGATACATAATCTCCAGAAATCATTGTTGTTGCTTCGCTAGCTATATCTAAGTATCTAAATTTCTGATTTTTGAATTGTGTCATGGGGTGGTTTTTATGTTTTGGATGGGCTATTGTTCTAGAAGAAAATCCAATTTTGTCTAATTGTTTTGCTATTGGGGCAAATTCATAAAGTTGATCATATGCTCTTCCTGTTGCACCGAATGCACAATATTGTTTATTTTTTAGTATTCGTCTAAGAATTGTCCTGAATCCATCTTTTCCTTCATATACCTTTATTTCATATTCAGAGTCTTTTTGTTTTTTTATTTTTGAGAGTGTTGGAATTAAATCATTTATGAATATTTCTTTTTTCTTTATTGGATGTAGGAGGTTTTCTGGAGGTTCTGCTTGAAAATATTTTTTGTTTTGTTTTTTTATATAGCTGATAAGACCTTTTTCTATTAAATTGTTTAGTATGGAATATGTTAGGGTTCTGTCAGTACCTAATTTTTTAGATAATTCATTTGCACTAAGTTCTCCTTGTTTTAATAATTCTAAATATGTTTTTGCTTCATTTCTTGGAAGTCCTGCTTTTTGGAGATTGTCTATGCTAGCCTCCATTTTGTTGTTATAAAACATAACAACTTAACTTTATAAGGGTTTTGTAGGATTTTTTTATTATGGATTTAGCTTTAATAATCTTGATCTTATACTTATTGCTTACTTTTGGGATAGCAGTATTTTTTTCTAGACGTGAGTCTATTGAAGGATATTTTATTAATAAAAGGAAAACAAGTTTATGGATGATGGCTTTTTCTAATGTTGCTAGTTTAGTTGGTGCTGGTGCGGTTGTGAGTGTTGTTGCAGAAGGATATGGTAGTGGAATTTCATATGGAATTTTACTTCCTGCGGGTTTTATTCTTGGAGCAATACTTTTAGCAATTTTTGGATACAAAATAAGAGAATACAGCAATAAAAATGAGATTTACACTCTTGTTGATTTTTTTGAAAAAAGATTTGATTATAAAAATAAAGTTTTAGTTGGCTTTTTACAGATCGTTTTACTTTTCTTTTGGATTGGTATCCAAGCAGTAGCTTTTGCATCTCTTGCTAGTGTTTTAATGGGATTTGATTATATCTTTGCATTGGTTTTGGCATCGAGTATTACCATTCTTTATACTGCTATTGGAGGATTAAAAATAGATATTATGTCTGATTTTATTCAATTTTGGATAATTTTAATTATGTTTGTCCTTGTGTTTTTTATTGGTTTAGGTCAAGTTGGAGGATTTGAAAATTTATTTAATAGTTTGCCTAAAGGGCATTTGGACTTTTTTGCTTTTGGAGGAATTGGTTTTTTTATTAGTGCAACTTTATTTTCTGGGTTTTTATTTATTGCTGGAACTCAGAATTGGCAGAGAATAATTTCAGCTAAAAATAAAGATGTAGCTAGAAAATCATTTTTACTTTCCATTCCTTTTTTAATAATTATTAGTATTATTGCAATTTTTATGGGATTATCTTCTTCAGTTCTTTTGAAGGGAATAGATCAAAATACTGCAATTTTTTCTTTGATGCAAAATGTTCTGCCCACAGCTCTTTATGGTGTTGGTTTAGCTTCTATTTTGGCTGTTATAATGTCCTCAATTGATAGCCTTTTAATTGGAGGTTCAACAATCATTTCAAGGGAAATCTTTAAGAGGAGGTATTTTAGTGAGAAAAGAAAATTAATTTTTGCGAGAATTTTGACTGGTTTATTTGGTGTTGTGGGTTTTTTAGTTGCTTTTATTTTTCCTAATGTTGTAGATTTAACAATTATTCAGTCAACTATTGCTTTAATTTTTCCAGCAGCAATTATTGCAGGGCTGTACTCAAAAAAGTTTTCGGCAAATGCAGCTTTTTTTTCTATTTTAATTCCTTTTGCTTTAATTATTATTTTATTTCCTTTAATTGAGAAACAAACACTTATGGTAACAACTAGTTTATCTATTTTAATAGTTTTATTTTATGATAAGATTTTTAAAAAGAAGTTACAAACAAACATCTTTAGGTAAAACAGATTCTGTAATATTTCCCTTTTTATCTATCTTAAAATAGAGTGCTATATGACCAGTTCTAGTATTAATTCCCCCATATACTATGTAAATATTCATATTTACTATTTTATGTGAATTTTGGTTATTTATTTTATATTCTGTAGTTTTATATGGTGTTGGACTTGAAAGTTCATTAACCTTTACATATTCATCAAACCTACATACAGGACAATTTGTTGTAGTAGAGGTATTATTAAGGTATTCACAGTATTGTGTAATTTTAGGTTTTATTATTTCTAGAATTTCATTAGTAGTTAATT
>CAZPVF010000046.1:0-6472 GCA_964589955.1 Candidatus Woesearchaeota archaeon | reverse complement strand
GTTTATTTGGATGTTAATAATCATAGTTTTTATGATTACGGGTCTTGTGGATGTGGACGTTCTATTGGGGGAGAACTTTATAGGAGGAAGAAAAATGACTGATGAAAAAAGAATCTCTAAAGTAGAAACTCGAGAAGAACAACCTAATTTTGATACAGAGAGGTTTGAAAAAGATAAAGAAATTGCTTTTAGAATGAGACTTGGTGGGCATACTAATAAAATATTAGAAGTATATTTTTCTCTTGAAAACCTTATTATGGAAAATCCAAATATGAGAATGATTGCACTTACAGATAAAGAGCCACCACGATATGCTAATTTTTATGCTACAGTGAAAGAATATTTGGAACAAAATGATAGATACTATCAAGAAAAAAACATCTAATGTAAATATTTTTAGAGTTGTCTCTTTTTGGCATCTTTACAAAAAGAAAACATGACAAGTAAACTAAAAGAAAAGATTAATACATTTATTGCAAGGGGCGTACTAGGAATTATTGTAATTTCTTCATTTTTTGGGTTTGGTTATGCAATCAAAGAGATGGGAAAATCTTTTGATAAGGTGGAAGAAAGCAAAGGTTTTTACAGAAAAGAGTATAAAAAAGCAAAAAACAGGAATAGATTCTGTTTTTACATTAAGACTTGGGGAACTAGAAAAAGAATATACAAAAACACTCGACTCATTATATGGTGAATATAAGATTCCGGATAATTACAAAATAAGAATACCTGAAGAAACTAAACAAAGAATTAAGAGATTCAAACAATCTCAAGAATATCAAAAATTTCCATCTAACTAATTTAACAACAATCAAAAAAATGAAATTTGAATTAAAAATTTATTCTAGCTATGAAAAAATAAAGGGAAAGTTTTATTTTGCTGCAGTTAATGATAATGTTGCTACAAGATATCTAAAAGTATTAGGAAAAAAAGAAAATAAAAAATTTTCTATTCCAGAAAAAATAAGAACAATAAGTCTTGACGACCAAGAAACAGGATGGATAATTAGGGAGACTTTAAAAAAAGGAGAGAAAACCATTAAACTAGGACAATTAGAAACTGATATTGCTATAAGATAAAAATGACTGAAATAATGAAAATAACAATTGAGTATGGTATAAAAGACAAAGCATATTTTGGTGTAACCGAAATTAGAGAAGTAGGAGAAGATGGTGCTTTTGGATTAGACGGACTTAAAGAAAAATATGGAAGAGGAATGATTAGAAAAGTTAAATCTATAGCAAGAAAATATAGGGCAATTTTAGATAGAGCTAATAGAGATAGTGATACAAAAATAATTGGAAGACTAGAAATTAACTTATATGACAGTGGTAAATTAAGAGAAAAACCAGACCCTGTAACGCCAATGAGTCCTTTTTGTTAAATTAATTTTTTTTTCTATCATGGCTTTTTTTAATTTGGTGCCCTGTTATAATTCCTGCAGCAATAAAACCTATACCACAAGAACGTTTTTTATATTTTTTGGCTGCAATAAATCTTGTTCCATTGATTACAACACCCAACTCAAACATATATTTGAAAACATCAGAAAAATGTAATCCTTCAACTAAATTTCCAATTACAGGATGAATGTATTGTGCTATTTCTACTAAATTAAAAGTTTCGGACAGATCAAAATTTGCTCCAGGAAAAAAATAATTTACTGCATGAGTAATGGCGTAAGGTGCCAAAGTTTCTAAAGCTGTTGTTGCTAAAAAACAATAACTAGCATTATCTGCAGTGTATTGGGCTTTAGGAACATTGTCTTTTTTCTCATAATAATCTTGATCTTTTGGAAAGAGTGCTCCTTTTACAAAAGCGTGTGTAATTATTTTAAGATGTGTTGGATACTCTCCTTTTTTGTTTTTGTATCTAAGAAGTCTTCTTGCTGTCTCTCTTCTAAAAGGTCTTTCGATAAATTTATATTTTACCCACTTAATAGGACTTTCATTAAACCTAGGATGTACGCCATTATATGGACTTCTTTTAACTTTTTTTTCAATGCCAGACCTATCATTCATGTTACATTTTTTTAGAAATACCTGCCTCTTTTTTAAACTTAATTACATTTTCTACAAACCCTTCAATTTTTTGTTCGTGACTAACAATTATTAATTGACTCACATTAAGTTGGTCTAGAACTTCACGCATTTTATCAAGTTGTGCGTCTGAAAATCCATCTGTAGGTTCGTCGAGAATAACAAAATCTCTAGTCTTAATTTTAGATAAAAGTGAATTAATAACCTGATTTAGTGCTAGTCTATAAGCTAGAGCGACTGCAGTTCTCTCGCCACCAGAGAGATATGTATAATCAATTTCATAATCTTGCTGCTCAATTACTGGTGTAAAATCGTCTCTTAAACTTACATTAAAATTTTCTTCAACTAACATTGAAAACCACTTTTCAAAAAGAAGTGAGAACTCAGATTTTAATTTCACCATTACATTTTTTTCAACAAAACTTATCATTGGCGAAAAATTCTTTGTAAGCCATATCTCAAGATTAATTAATCTATCAAGTTCTTTTTTTTCTCCTTCTGTTTTAGCAATTCTTGTTTTCAATTCCTCAATTTGATTAGAAAACACTTCTATTTCTTTTTTTAATTCTGCTACTTTAATTTCTGCTGTTCTCTCTTCATTAATCATGTCTTGAAGAATTTTTTGTTTCTCAATATATATGGCCTCATATTTGCCTAAATCAAAAATTGTTTTTTTAAGATTATCTTTTTGCCCAACTAATAAAACTAAATCTTTATTGAGCATTTCAATTGAGCCAAGTATTTCTTGTTTTCTTTTTTTTCTTTCATCTAACTCACTTACTTTTGACTTTATTATTTTCAATTCAGTAATTTCTTTTTCAATAATAACCAACTCTTGATCTAATTTTTCTAAATCGGCGTTAATTGTCTTTTTTTCTATAGCTAATTTTTCTATAACTCTAACATTTTGTGATATATCTGAATCTAATTTATTAAAAACATTTGCCTTATATGAGGACTCGACATCCTGTAAGCAAGTAGGACATAAATCCATATCTCTTAGGTTTTGCTTAGTTAGTTCTGCTTCCTGGTTTTTTAAATTAAGCGAGCTTATTTTTGATGATACATCCAAATTTCTTTCATTCAACTCAATTTTTTGTTTTTTTATTTTTGCTACATTATGCTCTAATTCTGTAATTTTAGATTCATCGAATTTTAAATCAACTAATTCTTTAATTTGCAAATCAATTCTTTCAAGAAGTTTTGTATTGTTTGTTATTGTGTCTTTCTTATTTGATATCATCAGTGTTGTTTTTTCTACTTCTTTTTCAAAATTCTTTTTTTCATCCATCTTAAGTGAGACTTCAACAATGTCATCTTCGGATTTTTTTCTATTTTCGGTTTTTAAAAATAATTCTTTTTCAACTGAGCTTAGATTATAGTGCTTTGTTTCTAGCTCATTAATTTTATCTACTAAAGTTAACTTATCTGTCTCTAACTCTGCTGTAAGAGCCTGTTTTATTCTTTTTTCTTCTCTTAATTTTTGTACAAGAATTGTTAAGTTCTCTAAAACAGTCTTATATTTATCAATACCAAAAACGTGCCTTAAAGTATTTATTCTTGTTGTAGCATCCTGTAATATAATTTGCTTCATTTCTTCTTGGGGAGTATAAACGGTAAATTTATACAAAAGATTTTGTTTTTTTGCAAATTCCTTTGGATAGTTAAGTAACTCTAAGACTTTATCTTTTAACTCAGTTACAGAAATTTCTCGCTTTTCTCCATCAACAATTATTGCACAATAATCCTGTGAAACTGTTTTTGTTCTTTTTAAAGTTCTTTCTATTACTACTTCTCTTTCACCTATTTCAAAAACAATCTTTACACTGCCTCTATCTTCACCGTTTTTCAAGAGAGAATTTCCTCTCTGTCCTGGCTGAAGGCCAAAAAGTGCAAACTCAATTGCAAGTAAAACTGATGTTTTTCCTGAACCAATATCTCCAGATAATAAAGTTGACCCTAGTGGAAACTCTATAGATTCATTTCTATAGCTTCTAATATTATTTAAATCAATTTTTTTAAGTAACATATTAAAATTTCAGTATTTTTTTTGATCCATCTAATAAACGATTAGTAAAATTCTCATTGGTTTCTCCTTCCTGCTTTTCTATAGAAAGTGCACTTATAAGGCCATGAATTAGTTGATTAAAATTAGATGGATTTTCTTCTGAATATTTTTTTATTGTTTCTTCTTCAATATCTTCTGTATTATCTATTTCAATAGCTAAATCACTTTCTTTTGTCTTTAATTCATGAGTGTTCTTTAATAGAAAATATGCTCCTTGTGATTTTGCTATTTCTTCAATTTGTTGATATTTTATATCAGAATTTGATCCTGTTTGAATTTCTCCTTTAAGTCTTAGCAGCACAATTTTATCATTAATATTTTTTTCTTTTAGAATAGATATTATTTTTGATGTAGCGTTTAGTGCATTTTTTATTTCGACCTCAATTTTTATTACATCTTTAATTTTTAATTCAATTTTTTCTAAATTACTTAGAGATTTAGTATCTACAATATAAAAACTTCCGTTTTCTAGGTCCTCTAACTCTTGAAAATTATTTGGATATACTGGCCCAGGATATACAAAATTTTCGTACTGAAAATCCATGTGTAGGTGGCCTAGTGCATAGTAGTCAGCTATAGGCAATTTATCAGCTTCTATTGCATCAATTGGAAGAGTTCCTTTTGCCTTATCTAAAGTTGTATGAAGCATAAAAATCTTAAACATTCCTGGTGCATCATTAAATTTTACCTTCCTTAGTTGCTCTACTTCTAACCCAGACTTTCTTCCAGGATATCCATAAATTGCTACTCCTGCATGCACTGTTGGATCTAGTGTTATAGACTCATTTTTTTCTTCAAATTTTTCAACATTTTTACAAAAACCTGCTTTTTCTAATACATCTAAAAAAGTCTTGCCTGAAACTGAAAAATCATGGGATCCTGCAATAATATAACAAGGAATATTTGCTTCTTTTAACTTTTTAAACTGCGCAAAAGTCTCTTTTAGAATTTCAATTCCAGGAAAAGCTGTATCAAATAAATCTCCAGCTATAAGAACAAAATCAAGGCGCTCCTTAATACAAATATCAATTGCTTTAACAAAAGACTCAAAATTAAGTTTTTGTAGCTCTGGCTGTTTCCAACCTCCTAAATGTACGTCTGCAATGTGGGCAAATCGTACCATTTTTAAGCGACTCCTCGCTGATACAATCGCTCGTCGTGGGCAAATCTCACCATTTTTTGTAAATAAAAAGCTTTATATTCCAGAGATATTTGTCAAGTATATAAAATTGATTGTAGTTTAGTAAATAATAGATAAAAAGAGGTAAAAATGAATAGAATTAATATTTTAATGGGCGGTGCTGCAGGACAAGGTCCAAATATTTTAGGTGAACTCTTAGGTAAAGCTTTAGTCAATTATGGATATTATGTGTTTTATTCTAGAGACTATCAATCTTTAATAAAAGGCGGGCATAATTTTAATGTTTTAACTTTTGACGCACAACCCGTTTATAGTAACGACTCAAAACTTGACATTATAATAGCAATAGATGAATTAACTGAAAAATTACATAAAAAAAATCTTAAAAAAAGTGGATTTTTACTAAAGGGTCAAAAGGAAAATATGTATTATGCTGGTGCAGTATTCAAACTTTTAGGAATTCCATTTAAAGTTTTACAAGAAGAATTATGGGAGTTAGGAAAAAGATATGAAGAAAATCTAGAAAATTCAAAAAAAGGATACTATGAAGAAGAAAAAGAATTATTTAGTCTAGAAAAAAAGAAAGTAAAAGGGCATTTTTATAATGGGAGTGAAGGGATTGCAGAAGGTGCTATAAAATCTGGATTAGACATTTATTATGCATATCCAATGACTCCTGCAACACCTGTTCTAAAAGAACTTGCAACTGATCAGGTAAAAAAGAATTATTTAGTACTTGAGCTCGAAAATGAGATAAGTGTAATTAATGCCTCAATTGGAAGCGCAATAACTGGGGCAAAAGTAATGCTTGGAACAAGTGGCGGAGGATTTGACTTAATGACAGAATCTTTATCTATGGCTGGAATGGCACAAGTTCCACTAGTTCTATATTTAGCTCAAAGACCAGGTCCTGCAAGTGGTGTTCCCACATATAATGCACAAGGAGACTTAAATATGGCAAGACACTCTGGGCATGGAGAATTTAATAGAATAGTAATAGCTCCAGGTGATCCTAAAGACTGTGAAGAATTAACTTCTCAAGCATTTTATTTTACACAAAAATACAAAATACCTGTAATAGTAATTAGTGATAAACATCTAGCAGAAAGTTTCTATACAATAATTGGTAAAGGAAAAATAACAAAATCTCAAAAATTAACAAATCTAAAGAAATTTAATAGTTACGAATCAAATAGTGAAGGAACCTCAACTGAGGATGCAAA
>CAZPVF010000045.1:0-6613 GCA_964589955.1 Candidatus Woesearchaeota archaeon | reverse complement strand
AAAACTTTTCTCTTGTGATTTTATCACCCTCAATTTTATATTTAGTATATTTCTTACTAGTAGGCTTATTTTTATGTGGCTTTTTTCCTTTTTTTGTTTTTGATCCTTTTTTCTTTGCCATTTTTATTTATCTTTTTTCTCTTCAGGTTTATTTTCTTTAGCAGGTACCTCTTTAGCATCTGAATCTTTTTCTGATTCAGGTGCTTGTTTTTGTTCTTCTTTTGATTCCTCTTTAGGTTCTTCCTTTTCTTCCTCAGGCTTAGATTCTATTTGAGTAGGAGTTGGTTCAGGTTTTGATTCTTCAGCAGGAACAGGTGCTTCTTCTGCCTTCTTTATTTTTTCTTTTTCTTTTTTTGAAAATCTTTCAGTTTTAAACATATCTTCACGAGTATCATAAATATTAGCTGTTACTGTAAATACCTTTGAACCAAATTTACTATCTATCTTTTTAATTCTAATTTTATCTGGGCTTGAGTTGTATCTAATAGAGAGCATTTTATCAACATCTGATTTACTTGGATTAGTTTCAGAGATTACCTCTAATTCAACTTCCTTTCTTTTAAATAAAGGATTATCAGTTTCATTAATAACTTTTATATTGGTCTTGTCCATTTTAGAATTACCTAGTTTTAATTGCAAAATTTCCCTTTTTTTTAAGGTTTAATTTTTTTGCAATTTCAGATTTTTCTGGGTTCATTAAAACTATTCTTCCTTTAAAACTATCAGTTGATTCTTTAGCATCACAGCTAGGGCATTTGTCTCCTGTTTCATATATTGTGTTACAAATTTTACATGCTTTTGCTTTAGGCATTTTATTTCTTCTTTCCTCCTTTTGCTACTTTAGCCTCAGCTTTTAGTGCTTTAGCTTCTTCTTTTTGTTTTTTTACTGCATCTTCTTTAATCCAATCAATTTTACCTAAGCCAGGTTGTCTCATAGTTAAACCAATCTTTGGTTCATCTCCTCTGTGTGAGATTGCTACAATTCTGGCTAAACATAAATCACCAGACTTAAGAGCTCTTTTAGAGTTTTTTCCTAAAAGTGAATTTGATTTTGAAAAACTCACATAATCATCCATAGTCTGCCCAATGTGAATCATTCCCCTCATTGAACCCATATTAATGAATGCTCCAAAGTTTGTTATTTCAGCTATTTCTCCATATACTAACTCTTGGAGTTCGGGCTTCCAAGTCAAGAGTTTAAAATTACATTTATAGTAAGCTGCGCCATCACCAGGAATTATTACTCCTTCACCAACACCAAGAATTTTGATTATTGCTATAACACTTCCTAGTTCTTCATCATAATAATGATGATACATCTCTCTAAGCTGTTTATCAACAGCTTCTTCAGTAGGAAGTCCGAATAATTTCGGGTCTACTCTTACATAGTCCTCTACTTCAGTCATATAGAACATTTTTAATGAAACTTAGAAAAAAGGACAGTTTAAAAAGCTTTCTTGGCCCTGTTTTTAGCATTATTTTAGATAATCTCAAGCTTCTTTTTTCTTCTAACAACAATAATAGGATTAGCAAGTTGCTTTTTTAAGTCTCTATCTAATGTAGCAATAACAGTTCTAGGATTTTTTTTAGCATACTCAATTATTCCTTTATCAACATATCCTTTTTTAAATCTAATAACTTTGTAGTTGTCTCTGTACTCCTTAAGAACAACAGCCTCAAACTCTCTTTTTAATTTAACAATCTCATCTAGAACTTGCTGCGGAATAACAATTGAAAAACCCATAAATTGGAGTTGCTCAAAAAAATCAATCTTTTGATTAATGCATGCTATAATAAAATTTGTATCAAGTAACACCTCTGCCATGGAGTATTAAACATATTAACCTTTAAATAATCTACTTTCATTTTCTAGTTATGAAAGAAAAAGAGAATGTAAAGAGGATACTAAAAGAATCTCTTATTGCATTAAAAAAAGAAGATACAATTGGGCTTAAATCTTTATCAAATCAGACAATTCATACAGCATCAATTTCACAAGACCCTGATAATATTGCTATAGCTGTAATAATTTATTCTTTATCTAAATTAATTGAAAGGCCTGTTTATAGGGCTCAAAAAGGATGGAGTAGAATTTTTAAAAATATTTTAGTTGGAGTCGAACATTCTATTAAAGCACTAGATAGAAGAGACGAAGAACACTTAAGAAAACACTTAGAAAAATTAAGAAAAAGAATTGGAGGTTTTTCAGGAAGTTTAAAGAAATATATACACGACGTTTTTAGAAAAGCGTCCATAAATAAAGCCTCAAAAATATATGAACACGGAATTTCTATGGAAAAGACTGCAAGATTATTGGGAATATCAATTTGGGAACTAGCAAGTTATGCAGGTCAGCAGATGAGAGACACTGATATTGGAAGAACAATTTCAACTAAAGAGAGGGTTAAACTAGCAATGGAGATGTTTGCATAACTAAAAAAACAAAATGACAACACAAAGACAAAAACCAGATATTTTAGCTACTTCGCCTAAAAGTAGTCAAAGTAAAGCAATAATCTTTGATGCAGGAACATTAATAACACTAGCAATGAATGGGCTACTTCCTGAATTAAAGGATTTAAAAAAAATATTTAATGGAAAGTTTCTAATAACTGATGAAGTAAAAAAAGAAGTTATTGATAGACCAATTAACACTAAAAGATTTGAATTAGAAGCACTAAAACTTCAAGACATGCTTAATAAAAAAATATTAGAACTGCCAAGCTCACTAGGAATAAAACCTAGGGAAATATCAGACAATACTGACAAATACTTACAAATAGCAAACTCAACATTTAGTGCAAATGGAAATAATATTAAAATTGTTGATTTAGGTGAAATTTCTTGTCTAGCACTGAGTAAGGTACTTAATGATAGAAAAATTAAAAATGTAATTGCTGCTGATGAGAGAACAATAAGGGTTTTAAGTGAAAAGCCAGATAACTTAAAAAGTCTTTTTCAAAAAAAACTAAAGACCAGAATTAAGGCTAATCCTAAAAATTATGATTATTTTAAAGAATTTAAGTTTATTAGATCTGCTGAAATAGTTTATGTTGCATATAAAAAAGGAGTTATAAAGCTAACTGGACCTCTTGTTCTAGACGCTTTGTTATACGCTGTTAAGTATAAAGGTTGTGCTATTTCTGGTGATGAAATTAGAGAAATTGAGAGAATAAAATAATACAAATTCTTAAAAAAGAGGTTTTTATACTAAATTTATGTCAAAAAACTTAACAGGAACACTTACAAATATTGTGTTTCCAATTAAAAAAAAGAAAGATTTAATTATTAAAGTAGAAATTTCAGGAGAAAGAATCTATGAGGTTAATGTTTATTGTTTAGCACCAAATATTCTAGAAGAAAGAAAACAGCGTTTAGAAGTGGGCCAAATAGTAGAAGTATCATGCTATAATAACCAAAAAGATTACTACTACCACATAAACATAATTAATTCTAAAAAGTAGGAATATTTATAAACATATGAAGTCTCATTCATATGAAATAATCGGACAAAAAGTTGTAAGGAGGTAAAAGAAAAATGAAAAAAACTACTATAGATTGGATAGCAATGATTTTTCTAATAGTAGGAGGTCTTAACTGGGGATTTGCAGTCTTTGGATTTAACCTTGTTTCAGCAATTTTCGGAACAAGTATTATTGCAGACATAATCTATGCATTAGTTGGACTTTCAGCACTATGGGGAATATATCTAATAACAAAAGAATAGATATAAAAAAAGTAATTTTGTTTTTTTATTGTTTTTATACTAATTAAATAAAGATAAATAATATGAGAAAAGATATAATTGAAAAGTTTGCTGCTCTTATAACTGCTGCTTTTGGTTTAGTTGCTGCTTTAGCTTGGAATGATGCAATTAAAGCGTTGTTTGTTGGTCCTTGTGGAAGTGAGGGGGCTGGTGCTTTGTGTTCACTAAGTTCTGGAGGACCATGGGTTTATGCAATTATTGTAACTCTTTTGGCAGTCTTAGCAACACTATGGATTGGGAAAGTTGCTGATAAAGCTAAAGCTAAATAAAAATTCTTAATAAAGACGTTTTAGGAGAAGGTAGTTAACACTTCTTAGAAATTTTCTTTTTGCAAAACTCTTGTCTTTTATCTACTATGTGATTTAGTACAATTGAAGCTGAAGAACTAAGATTCATACTTTCAATAATTCCGTACATAGGAATTTGAATGTAAAAATCACAAGCGTTTAATGCTTCTTGTGACAAACCACGAGTCTCATTACCAAACCACACTGCTAAATGTTTTTGAGCATACTTTCCTTTTGATAATGAAACATTCTTTTTTCCTATTTGATGAGGAGATGTTCCTATATTAATATAGTTCTTCTTAGCAAGATACTGCAAACATTCTTTTGTAGAAGAAAATATTTTTATATATATCCATTTAATTCCAGAGGCACTTAATTTTAGATAGTGAGGATTATTACGTATTTTTTGCCAATCATTTGGAAGATTTAATGATTCTTTATTAATTAAACATATTTTACCAACTCCCAAGGCTTCGGCTGTTCTTACTATTCCCATTACATTCATAAGAACTTTAGGATGTTCTACTACACAAACAAGAGTTCTTGACTTAAATTTTGAGGCTCTATTTGCTTTTTTTCTTAAAGAAGTTTTTGCCATTTTGTATATATGAAAACTATAAGTTAAAAGATTATCTCTTCCTCACAAACTATTTAATGGGTATCTTAAATTATACCTAAAAAGTGAGTACGATATATTAAATACCTAATACCCATTTGACATTATATATTTATGAAGTGGACTAAAAAAGAAATAGATTTTTTAAAAGAACATTATCCAATGAAAATACTCCTATCAGAGATCTCTAAAAAAATTAATAGAAGTAAGAAAGCTATTAGCCACAAAGCGCAAAGATTAAGCCTTACTCGACCTTATGTGAGATCAAATAAACTAAAAAAAAGATTCACTAGAAAAGAAATTGATAAAAGATATTATATAAAAAATAAGAAAAAAATATATGAAAATAAGTTGAATAGAAGAAAACAATTGAAAGAAGAAGTGGTTAACAAATTAGGAGGGAAATGTCAAAAATGTGGTTATAATAAATATTTTGCTGCACTTGAGTTCCATCACAACAAGGGAAAGAAGGAAGGAAATATACAATCATATCTTTATAAAGAGTCCAGACAAAAGATTTTAAAAGAAGTAAAGAAGTGTATATTATTATGTGCTAATTGCCATAGAGAAGTACATCATAAGGGTGCGTAGTTTAATGGTAAAACAGTTGGCTCCAGAATAAGACTTTTCAGTTATTATTCTCAAAAATAGATATATGGAGAGCCCATCAGCTCGGGGTTCGATTCCCTGCGCACCCATACAATTTTTGAAAATTTTTATAAACCAATTTTTCCTTAATATAAATATGACTAAAAAAAGACATGTAAAATTTCTGTGTTTTCAACTTAAACAAATTTGAAACTTAAATGAAAAAGAAGGGTAGATCAAAAACTTTTTTGTATATTGCACTAGTTATTGTTATAATAATATTCTTAGTTGGAGGATACTTTTTATACTCTTTTTTAGTTGAGCAAAACAATAATTTAGGAACTGGTTCAAGTAGCAGTGGCAGTGGATCTTATGTGCCACCAACTCGCTTTGTTTACGAAGAAGCAACTGAAGAAGATTTTACCAATTTTGAAAAAATTATTTCCAAAAATGAAATGATACAGGACTTACCTACTGATGGAACCCTAATTTTAAGTTTTTACAAGTTTGTTGCTGGAGTGCGAATGTGGGAAAAAGAGTATATTCTAACTAAAGGCAATGTTGTTGAGGGTAAATTAAGTGATTATGATATAAGACTTATAATGCATTCTAAATACTTAACAGTTCTCGATGAAAATAATTTCTGTACTGTTGTTCAGACAGCACAAAAAAATGGAGATTTTGCAAGTGAAACAGATATGTCTACTTTTAGTCTAGCTTGGAAGTATAAAGGTATGATGGATTACAAAGACTGTCTTGGACTCTAAACGATAGACTTATAAATAGGAAATTTTTTGATTTTTTATGACAATTCATTTAATTAATCCATTACCGCCACATAGAGTGCAAAAGCCTTACATGTGCGCACCAGCAGTTCTACAGATGATTCTAGACAGAAGAAAAATCCCATATGGGTTAGATTTAGAAGCAATTGCAAAAACAATAGGTGTCCATATTGATAAAGAACATAGGCATATGTTTGGTAAAGACTTAAGAAGTACTGGACTACCTATAACTGATGCAAGAGTAGGATTTATTATTGATAATTTTGAAGATAAACAAACTGAAGAAATTATTGCAAGAGAGTATAAAATAAACTATGAAATTTTTAAACCTAGTGAAATTGGAAATAGAAAAGATATTCAAGAACTCTTAAAGTATTACATTGGAAAAAACAGTGATATTATGATGAATTTTAGAAATGATCCTTTTAGAGGAACAAAAGATGGGCACTATGTTCTTATTTTTGGGTATGATGATGAAAATAGTCATTTATATGTAACAGATCCTTCTCCACATTATCCTCCAAGATGGAGAGATAGGCTTGGTAGGTTTTTAGATGCTATGGAACCAAAA
>CAZPVF010000044.1:0-6807 GCA_964589955.1 Candidatus Woesearchaeota archaeon | reverse complement strand
TCTTATAGGGAAAAAAAGCGCAGGAACTGGAGCTGAAGCTGGTTTTACAAAAGGCTTACAAAAATTAAAACTAACCTCAGATATACTACTTTTTGATTCCCCCGGAGTTATTCCAAAATCTGATTATTCAGGAATACTTTTTAAAAAACTAGCTAAACACGTTAAAATTGGTTCTAGAACACACTCACAAGTAAAAGATCCTGAAAATATTATTCATGAGTTATTTACTGAATACAGAGATGCTTTTCAAAAGCATTTCGGTATAATTACAAAATCAAGTGAGCACTTAATTGAAAAAATAGGTAGACAAAAAAACTTTTTAAAAAAAGGTAACCAGGTTAATTTTGATAAAACTTCTAGATTTATACTTAAAGAATGGCAGGAAGGCCGAATTTCTTTGAATTAGACAAAATAAAAAGTTAATAACTACTCTCAAAGAAATGAGAAAGAATTAAAGTTTAACTAAAGACTTCTCTTTTGCTTCTACAAGTATTTCATCTGATCTCTTTTCAATATCAGACCTCCACCTATATTTATGAATCTTTCTATCTACATTTCCAGAACAATAATATTTATTAGGACGAGCAGAAATAAATTCAGCATCATAATACTTGAAATCACCAATTCTTCAAGACTTATATGCACCAATCCTAGTATTATGATCAAAACTATAAAGCCCACCTCTTACAAGTAGAATTTTACCATCAGAATTTCTTAAATTAACTGCACTTAAAAATAACCTTTCTCCATGAAGTTTCATAAAGCCAATAGGAACACTTTTAAGAAAGACAATAGCTCCTTGACCGTTAAAGATTACCAAATTCTGGATCATCAACAAAAGGACCCCAATACCTAACACTCCTAAACATTGTAGCATTAAATTTATTCTCTGCACTATCACAAGAATCTAATTTGACTATCTTATCATCAAATAAAACACTATCAGAATCTAAAAAATCTGTATTAATTAATCTATAAAAGTATTTCATCTGATCTTCTCTTAACCCATGAACACCGCTTCTAGCTAAAATATCCATTACCTTGCTAACTTCTTTTCTTGTATTTGTAAACAAAAATTTTGTAAATGTCATAAAAATTCAAAAAAGAACTAGTTTTTAAACCTAATCTCTACCATATTTTTGAACATGTACCCTATACATTGCTTCAAGTAAATTATATGCTTCCCTATATGTATCTGTATCTGGATTTCTCATTTTTGCCATAAACCCTTGAAGACTCATATTTTCTCCACCTGAAAGAAGTCTAAGAATTCCATTTACCACACTAATATCTAAACCACCAATCACTTCATTTTCAAAATGACTTAAAACATCTTCTCTATCTGGTTTCTCTGCCATACCAAAAACATAATTCTACTATATTTAATAATTACTATAATTTTAATACAACAATCTTTAAATTAATACAAAAATAGTAAATTATCATGACAGAACAAGGAATAAAAATATCCTTTCACCAAGATATAGACAATGATGTTGTTGAAGCACACGCAGATAATATTCTAACCTTTATAAAAAATCTAGTTCCAAAAAGTGCAAAACTAGAAGTGACTGCAGGAAATGAAGGATTTAATATTGTGCCTGAAAAAGGCAGAGTAAAATATACTTTTAATCAGCGTTACACAAGCAAAGGAGAAATGCATTTTGGAGATAACCATGTTACAATAGAATCATCACAAAGCAAATACCATTTTTATGAACAAAAACCAAAAAATCAGGGCTCTTTAGCCATATAAGTACCTTCCAACTTATAACCTAACTTCTTATAATATTCACGAACTCCTACCCCACTAATTACTCTTATTTTCTTACACTTACTTTTCTTAGCTAATTTTTCAGCCTCATTTATTAACCACTTACCTAAACCAGTATGTTGACCTAATTCTCCCTTCTCTCCTAACTTCAAAGCCTGTCCATAAACATGTAACTCACGTATCATTGCTAAACTCTTTATAATACGAAGTCTAAGCAAACCAAATAAAATATCATTACTATTTACAATTTCTAAAAAATACTCATCTCCGTCACTTGCTCTATATTTAGTTATTTTTAATTTTAAATTTGTTTTTACCTCGCGATTGTCACGAAGATAAAACCCTATCTCTCTATACCTAATCTCTTTTAATTTAGAATTTTTCTTTCTTAATTCAGCTTCAATATCTTTACGCAAATCAATTCTTATTGTTCCTGCAACTAAATAATCTGGAGGAATCTCACGCATTACCCTCATAACTCGACAATATCTAGGAACTAATTTTAACATCTCAATAAGAAGTATTTCGGTCTGTTTTTTTGAATACGGCTTATATTGCTTTTTCCAATACCACTCCTCTAACTCACTACACGGCATTACCTGACATGGATAAAGTTTTAGTTGATCAGGTTTAAATTTTGAATCACTAAATAATTTTTTAAATTTATCTAGATCTTTTTTTAAATTGCTTCCAGGCAAACCAGGCATTATATGATACCCTACTTTAAATCCTGCATTCCTTAGTGCTTTAGTTGCATCTATTACATCTTTGACACTATGTCCTCTCTTAATTTTTTTATAAATTCTATCACAAATAATCTGTACTCCTAATTCAACTCTAGTTGCTCCCCATTCACGCATTCTATCTATAAACTCTATACACTTATTAGGTCTTGTTTCAATACAAAGGGCAACACACCTATGTTTAGACTTTTCATTTATTTTTTGTGCTTGTTTTAGGCTCTTACTAACTTTATTATTTAAGGCATCATAACAACCCTTAATAAACTCATACTGGAATTTTCTAGGATACTCTAAAAAAGTTCCCCCCATTATTATCAACTCAATCTTATCTGTAGGATGATGCATTACATTAAATGCTTGAAGCCTAGCTCTAACTTGTTTAAATGAATCGTAATTAACTCTACTCGCTCTCATTACTACAGGACTTTTAGGGGTATAACTCTGGGGAACATCTAAATCTGGGCAGTAAACACAACTTCCATGGTCACACTTTCTAGGTGGAAGCATAACTGCTACTGGAGTTATCCCAGATATTGTTTTTGTGGGTTTTCTTACTTCATTTTTGTTTGGTTTAAGCATAGTTTTAAAACAATAGTTAGTTTTTTAAAGATATCAATTTTTTAAAAGAAATGAAACTATTAGCAGTTGCATCATATCTAGGGTATTACGGAGAAATAGATGGAGTTGTGACAATTTACAAAAATCTAATAAACCAATATAAAAAAGAAAATATCGATGTAGATGTCTTAGCATACGGACCAGAAAATAAAATAATAAAAGATGGCAAAGTAAGAATTATACAACACAAACCAATTATCCCTATTTCTATAGATCTAGATAGAAAAATTGATGCTGCACTTCTTTTTACTAACTTAAAAAACAAGTTAAAAGGACCTTACGACATTGTTGAAAGTAGCACACCTGGCCCAATGGGATATATGGCTGCAAGAATAGCTAAAAGAGACAAGGCTCCTTTCATTACATTCTATCACACAGAATTAAGTGAGTATGCAAGAATTAGGGCTCTTGATGCTTTTCCCTTTTCAAAAAAATTATCTAAGTTATGGTCAAACATTCTCTACACTTTTATGGAAAAATGGCTAGGAAACTACTATAAAAAAGGTGACGCAGCATTTGCAATCTCAAAATATGTAGGAAATAAAATGAAAAAATACTCAAACAATATTAGAATTCTGGGAGGAGGATTTGATGCAAACTTATTCAACCCAGATAAAAAAACAGCACAAAATAAAATTCCTAGAGCAATTTATGTTGGAAGAATAGCTCCAGAAAAAAACCTAGAATGGTTAGCTGACATCTTTTCAAAACATAATTTACCAATAACTTTTGTAGGGGATGGCTGCTATAAAAAACAATTAGAAAAAAGACTTCCCAATGCCTACTTTATAGGTAAACTAAGTCTAGAAGAGTGTGCACAAGAATACGGAAAAAATGATTATTTTGTATTTCCATCTAAAGTAGATACTTACGGACTAGCTGTCCTAGAAGCAATGGCAACAGGAATTCCTGGAATAGTAACAAACGAAAAAGGACCAAAAGAACTTATTGAAAATGGGAAAAATGGGTTTGTGGTAAGTAGCAAAAAAGAATTTGAAGAAAAAGTTTTATTTATGGTAAATAATAATCAAGAAAGAAAGAAAATGGGAAAAAATGCAAGAGAGTATGTAAAAACAAAAAACTGGAATGCTTTTTTTAATAACATGCTAAAAGCATACAGAAACCTAATAAAAAACAATCCTAAAAAATGAAATACTTTTTTAACTAGCACTTCTATAAAATACTATGAATCAAAAAGAATCCTGGGACAAAATTGCCTCTGACTGGTACGAATTCAAAAAAAACAAGACTACAAAAACAGAATTAGAACTAAAAAAACTTATTACAAACTTTTTAAAAAAACAAAAAGGAAAAATTCTTGACTTGGGTTCTGGTACAGGAAGATATTTAACAAAAATAAAGAACGGAAAAATGTATGAAGTTGACTTTTCTAAAGAGATGATTAAATTTGCCAAAGAAAAATCAAAAAAGGAAAACATTCCCGCAGAGTTTAATACAGCAAATGCAACTAAATTACCATTTAAAAATAATTTTTTTGACTCTGCAATATTTATTGCAACACTTCACTCTATTAAAACCAAAAAAAATAGAATTAAAGCTGTAAAAGAACTCTTTAGAGTACTAAACCCTAGCGCATCTGTACTAGTTAGCGTATGGAACAAAAACTCAAAATGGTTTAAAAAACGCCCAAAAGAAGTTGAAATAAAATGGAAAAACAAATACAAAAGATATCTTTATTTATTTGAAAAAGACGAAATACACACACTATTTAAAAATACTGGATTCATTATAAAAAACAAAATTCCCAACAATTACAACATAATATTTACTGCTAAAAAACCCTAGTAATCTTATGCCCAACATGAGGAATATAAGCTACTTCTCCTTCTTTCACAATTTTACCAGTAATACCTCTTAGTGTATTAACTGTAGTTTTTGCAAACCCAAGCGGAACATTTCCTTTAACAAAAGCAGTAGTAAATCCCAGAATAACTTTCTCATCTACCATTCCCATAATAAGACCAAGATTAACCTCTTCTCCCCTATGTTCAAAAGCTGGATTTTTACTTGGATCAATCGATCCAATATAATATATATTATTATAAACTATCCCTTCAGAGCTAACCCTTTGCCAAAGTTTACCAACTTTGTAATACTTACTTCCTTTTTCAGTCCCAAACATTAATACTTTCTCCATAAAAACCAGAGAAAAACATTAGTATATAAAAGTTTAGGAAAGGTTTAAATAGATTTAACATGCACTAAAAACATGGGATTATTAAAAACAATGGATGAAAATTTACAAAGAGATACTGAATTAGCAGTAAGAATAATGGTAAATGATCTGGGAATAGATGAGACTAAAGCAACAGAGCATGTAAACTACTATAATTCAATAGGTTTAAATGGACTTGCAACAGCAATTATAGTTTCAAGTGGATGAGAGTCTCCAATAACTTCTTTAGCTAAAAAACAAAAAAGAAGATGGTCTAACAGGAAATAATGCAGATGCAAAAATTAGAGATTATTTAAACAATCTTTCAGCAATAAACAATATGACATATGGAACAGGGTCAACTATTTAGATTTTTTATTCTTCTTAATCTTCTTTTTTGTTTTATCTTTTTTCTTACCCTTCTTAACCTTCATAATATCTAAAAAGCTCTTTTTTTCAAAATCAAGAATTTTTAATTCCTCTAAATCAATTGAACATTTTATCATACCTAACCCAGTTATAAAGATGGTTCCAACTAAAAAGTGTTTGTTATTTTTCTTTTGAAGTGAAAACAATAATTTTTGAATTTTATCTTTTATTTTTTCTTTATTCATTTTGTCCTGAATCATTTTTTCAATTTTATTAAAATCAAAATCTAAATCAAGACTAATTTCTTCAAGAACTTTATCATCCATTAACTTAACAGGCACTAATTCTCCACCAGACTCCAATTTCACACTATACATCTCTTTTTTACCCTCAATATAAAAATCAAAGTGTTGTTTAGAATCATTTCCGATCTTGTCAATTATAAAAAAAGCACTGCAGCAGTATGCATTCTTATACTTTTTTTTAAAGTTTTTAAAAAATTCATTCTCAGTTAATTTCTCAACATAAAACGCAAAGTTCATTTTTCTTTTATTATATTATTTTCTTTATTTTTATTACTATATTTACTAACAATACTATCTTTAACTAAATTAAATGCCTCTTCTACATCAACTCCTAATTGATTAGCCAATCCACATGTTCCAAAAAATAAATCTCCAATCCCATCAACAAAAACCTCTTTATTAGAATTAACAAACTTTATTCTCTCGTCCTCATCTTTATATCTTAAATGTTGAGATATTTCAGTTAACTCTTCATGTAAATGATCAATTTTATCAATATTAGTTATATCTCTCCAATTATTTTTTTCTGCAAATTTTTGTGCAAATTCTTGAGCTGCCTTCATTGTTTTTATCTGCTCACTCATAGCCTTTCCTCAACTTCTTTTTTCAATTTAGAAACAAATTTTTCAATTGTGAAATTTTCTATTTTCTTATTCCCACGAGTCCTCACAGCAATTGTTTCCTCTTTTTCTTCTCTATCTCCCACAACAATTATATACGGGATTCTCATAATTTCTGCGTCCTTAACTTTCGCAGGAACAGTTGTCGCACGATAATCTGAATCAATTCTTAAATGTGGAATGCTCTCTTTCAAAAGTTTTT
>CAZPVF010000043.1:0-6826 GCA_964589955.1 Candidatus Woesearchaeota archaeon | reverse complement strand
AGACTCTTTATTTGTTCTTCTACAGAGTTAAAAATGAGTACTGGTTGTTTATATTTTTTTACAATATCTAATGCTTTTTTTTGTCCAATTCCAGGAATTCCTCTGGGATTATAATCTGTTCCAACAAGTATTCCTAAACAAATCAACTGATCAAGATTTATTTCTAAAAAATTAAAAACCTTTTCTAATTCAATTACTTCTGGTTTTATTTCAACGATTCCTGAAATTGTTTTTCTCTTGCGTGCCAGAGTTAAATTCTGAACAAGTCTCTTAGCGCCAAATAATAAACTATCATAATCTTGACTAGCAATTGCAAATACTTCTTTAATATACCTATTCATATAAGCGGCTTGTGCTTCACCCTCACTTGGAGCCTGGATAACTCCAATTCCCATTGCAGATAGTAACTCCTTACTCTCCTCAACCATCCCATCATCTAACCTAACTAACTGCATACTATACCTTCTCATGCCGGCTAAATCTTCTTTATCTTTTGCAGATTCATACCTATCCCTAGCTTTGTCTCTAGCTTCACCTCTCTTCTCATGAATTTTATACTTTAATTCTGGTGGCTCTCCATCAAAAACATAAACCATTTTTATTCCCTCGCTCAAAAGATTAACACTCCTATAAAAAAGACCAGATAAATGGCTAGTAATTTTTTTATTACTATCCATTAAAGGAGTTCCATCAGGCTGCCTAATTGTTGTTAAAAACTGATAAAGAATATTATACGCATCAATTGCTATGATTTTATCTTTAAAATCTCTTAGTTCTACTTCTTTTTTTGGAATAATATCTCTTATATTTAGTCCCATTTTTTTACATGCAAAACTTTATCTAAAAATTGTTTAAAATTTTTACGCTATAGAAATATAAATAATTAACGCTTGTTCAAAAATTATCTCTAAATTCATCGCCCATAATAATGGAAACTACAGCTTTATTTCCTACATCATAAGACACACCAACATCAAAAAGATCACAAGGAGATAGCATAGATTCTACACTTTTTTTAACATCTTCACTTCTTTCAGATTCGTAAGCATTTTTATTAGTATAGTTTATCCCTTTATCAATGTAAGCTAAACTATTTAGAGAATAACTCCTATCAACATTAACTCCTCTACCAGGAATAAATCCACTGACTTCATCATCAATTTTGCAAGCAGTGTCTTTATTTTTAATCCCACTATCTTGTAAAGCTTTTGAAAATACCTCATAAGATACTTCAGTATTTGTTTTTGCCATAAAAATTCTCCACAATCAAGCTTTAAAAACTTTTCTAATTTATGACTTAAAAGGAGTTACAATAAAACAATTTACATTTCGCCATATTTATATAACAAAATTATCTCTCTAATACTATGAAAACAGACTTTATCCCGCTAGATTATGACTACTTTGACTTCGAGGGCAAAAACTATATAAAAATATATGGTAGAGACTCTAAAAAAAATAGAATTTGTATTATAGATAGCTGCGAGGTTTATTTCTGGGTAATTCTAAAAGACAATGTACAAAAACCAAAAATTGACAAACTAATTAAAAAAATTAAAAAAATTAAAATTGAAACTGCTGGAAGAACTAGCTCTGTTGAAAAAATTGAATTATTAAACAAAAACTTCTTAGATAAACCTGTTAAAGCACTAAAAGTATACTCCACTAATTACAAAGACCTTCACGCAATCGCAGATTGCCTAGGTGATGAAATAATATATAAAAGAAGAGGATACGACTTAGGATATATCACACACTACATAATTGAGAGAAAAATAAAACCGCTTCACAGATATGAAATCGAAGGTGAATTACTACACAACTCAGATAAATTTGGGGGCGTTGACTCAATAATTAATACTGATCAAGTAATACTTTTAAATAAACATAAAGAAGTATTTGGAAAAAATTTCTCACCTAAAGTCTTATGTTTTGATATTGAAACAGATTCAATTAAAATTGGTATGGGCGAAATATTAATGATTAGCTTAATTGGAAAAAATTTTAAAAAAGTCATAACTCATAAAGAATCCAAAACCAACAAGAGCTTTGTTGAACACGTCAAAGATGAAAAAGAACTAATAAAAAAGTTTTGTTCTGAGGTAAAAAAATATGGCCCAGATTATCTAGTAGGATATTTTTCTGACGGTTTTGATATGCCCTACTTAAAATCTCGTGCACAAAAAAACAAAGTAAAACTTAATATTGGAATAGATGATTCACAACCAATATTTTCACGTGGAATTTCATCAATCGCTAAATCAAAAGGAAATGCACATATTGACTTACTTAAATTTATTAGAGTAGCTTACGGACAGTACATGCAATCTGAAACATTTAGCCTAAATGAAGTAAGTAAAGAATTTTTAGGCGACACTAAAAAAGATTTTACAATAAAACACTCAAGCGAGTTAAAATCTAATGATTGGGATAATTATTTTGATTACAATCTTCAAGATTCACTTCTTGTATACAATCTATTTGAAAAATTTTGGCCAGATATTTATGAATTCTCTCGTACAACATGTGAGTCTCCAGCAGAAATTACACGCTCAGGTCTTTCAAAATACACTGAATACTATATTCTTCACAATTTAGACAAACATAATGAAATACCAGAGAAAAAACCAACACATGATGAACTTTCACTAAGAAGGCACGAAGGACCTGTTGAAGGAGCTTTTGTTTTAGAGCCCAAACCAGGATTATATGAAAAAGTTGCAATGTTTGATTTTACTTCAATGCACACAAGTATAATCATATCAATGAATCTTTCACGTGGAACACTTCTAAAAAAACCAAGCAAAAATGCAAATTTTATTGAGACAAAAAGAGGAAAATTTTACTTTACAAAAAAACCTGGATTTATTCCTCTTCTACTTAAAGAAATCTTTGAATTACGTAAAAGTGCAAAAGCACAATTTAAAGCCCATCCTAATCCAATAACTAAAGCAAGAAGTAATGCATTTAAAGTTTTATCAGCCTCAGTTCATGGATACATTGGTTTTTTTGGCTCACGTTATTATTCTAAAGAAGCTTCTTCAGCTATTTTAGGATTTGTACGTAAATTTAACATTGACACAATTAAAAAAATTGAAAAAAAAGGTTATAATGTTTTATATGGAGATACAGACTCTATTGCTTTTCAAAGAAATAATAAATCAAAAGCAGAAATTATTGCACTTCTTAAAGAACTAAATTCTAATTTACCAGGAATAATGGAACTTGAATTAGAAGGATTTTTTAAACGTGGCATATGGGTTACAACTAGAGCAGGCACAACTGGAGCTAAAAAGAAATATGCTCTTTTAGGTGAAGATAATAAGATTAAAATTAGAGGATTTGAAACTGTTCGTAGAGACTGGTGTCAATTAGCTAGAGATCTGCAAAGTAAGGTAATTAGACTAATTTTAGAAAATGGTAGCAAAGACAAAGCTCTAACTTACACCAAAAATATTATTAAAAAAATAAAAGAAAGGAAAATAAAAAAAGATTTACTTATAATTAAATCAATGTTAAAAAAACCAATAGATGATTATAAGGCCATATCTCCACATGTAGTTGCAGCAAAAAAAATGCAAAAACTAAAAATAAATATTTCCCCAGGAACACTAATTAAATACTATGTTGCAGAATCCTCAACCAAATCAAAACTAGTTAGAGATAGAGTTTTGCTTCCAAACGAACATGGCAAGTATGATATAAATTATTATTTAGAAAGGCAAATCATACCTGCAGTAGAAAACATATTCCAAGTATTTGGCTTAAACACAAAGGAAATTATAGACGGTAAGAAGCAGACAAGTTTATCTGATTTTTAAATCTCTTCTTTCTCAACCATATCTTTTTTTAAATCTAAATAAAAATTCTTCATAAATAAAATTGCAAAAGGTGTTGTGATAAGAGGACTAACAATAAGTCCAAATACTGGGATAAGCCCAAGAACAAAACCAACTATCCCTGTAATAAAACCAATAAGCAAACTGTACCCAAATACTCTCCACCATCTACCTTTAACTAACTGTCTGCTCTCATTTAGAGAAGTAAAAACTCTTGTGTTTCTATCTATTAGTATATATGTAGCAAAAATCCAAAACACTAAAAAGATCACTCCAGGAATTATGAATAAGCAGAATAAAATAAACAAAACAAAACACATAAAAATGCACAGGCCAAAAAACTTCCAAAAAGTCTGTTTTGTTTTATCAAATATAAAAGAAAAATCTGGTTCATCCTCTTCACTTAAACCAACATGAAAATAAGATAGACTAAGTAAAACTGTTAAAATAACAATAATTATAACAAAGACAACAAAAAAGATTGCCAAAGTAACTCCTCCTACAGGTAATTCTTCACCAATCACTAAACCTACAGCATCACTAGCAAAATCAGCAATAGAATTACCAGAAATTGTTATAAAAGGGAAAGTAATTATCATAACCAACACAATCACAACAATTAAGACTATTATAGGAAGCAAATACAAAAAGAAAAAACTTTTCCAAATAATTTTAAATTTATTAATAAATTCATTAAAAGTTTTAGAAAATAAACTTCCAAAACTCAAATTTGACTGAACCTCAGACACAACCTCTTGTTCCATTATTAGAAATTGTCTTTATAACTTTTTAAACATTTTTAAAAACACTTATTTCTTAACTGATTTAATGAAAAAAAGTAAACCAGTTCCAAAGCCTTTATTTATACAAAGAATGAAAAAAATACTTGGTAAAGATTTTAATTCATATATGAATATTTTAAAAATTAAACCTGTAAAATCAATAAGGTGTAATACTCTTAAAATATCTCCAATCGAATTAAAAAAGCGCCTAGAAAAAATTGGTTGGAAAATAATTCAACCCTACATCAATTATCCAGAAATAATGATTGTAGATAGTGAGCTTGTTCCTGGAGAACTCGGAAGATCTCTAGAACACTTACTAGGATACTATTATATTCAAGAACTAGCAAGTATGCTACCAATAATTGCGCTAAATCCAAGACCAAATGAAAACGTTCTAGATCTCTGTGCTGCACCAGGAAGTAAAACTACTCAAGCAGCATCCATAATGAATAATACAGGCAATCTAATTGCAAATGAATTATCAATGCCAAGAATAAAAATCTTAGCATCAAACTTAGAAAGATGTGGTGTAACAAATACAATAATAACACGTAAAGAAGGTTCAGCTCTCTGTAATAAATTTCAAAAAAACAAAACCTATTTTGATAAAATACTCGTAGATGCCCCCTGCTCAGGTGAAGGAACTCTAAGATCGAGTCACAAAACATATTTAATGTGGAATCCAAAAACAATCAAATCTTTATCAAAAATTCAAAAACAACTTGTAGACTCAAGCATAAAAATACTAAAAGTTGATGGAGAACTTGTATACTCAACATGCACCCACGCACCTGAAGAAAATGAAGGAGTTGTAAACAATATATTAAAAAAACATAAAAATATGAAAATTCAGAAAATAAATTTGCCTGTAAAAACAAGGTCAGGAATTACAAAATGGGAGGATGTTATTTATGACAAAAATGTAAAAGAAACTTGTAGAGTTTATCCCCAAGATAACAACACAGAAGGATTTTTTATAGCTAAATTCAAAAAAACAAAATGAAACCAAAAAAAAACTTTACAAAAACCAAGAAGAAATAAAAGAAAAATTTTTAGATTTTATTCAGCCTTTTTTTAAAAAATACCCTCAAATAACTAGGGCTTTTTTATTTAGCAGCTTAACAAACAAAACTTTTGGAATATATGAAAAAGAATATAAAAACAACAAAGGAAGTGACATAGACCTAGTAGTTTTTATTAAAGGAACCATACTCAAAGAATGGAAAGAATTCAAAGCTCAAAATAAGGACTTTACCCTTTACAAAGACAACCAATTTAGAAAATTTATTTATAAAAATAATGCTCATAAAGTTGATATTGTAATTCCTCATAAAAAGATTGTAAAGCAAACATACTCCAGAATAAAATGACACTTAAAATATTTAATAAATCTGAAGAAAATACTATTTTAGAAAAACTAAAAAACCAGTTTGGAATAACTAGCTTGCCCGGAATAATATTGAAAAGAGGTAAAGAAAGATTATTTTTATACCAAGGATCTTTAACAAAAAAACAAATTTATGAATTAGATAACACTTTACCAATTGAAAGGGTAGGAATTTATTTTGGAAAGATTCAGAATGACAAAATTAGACTAAGTATTGAAGGAACTCAACTCTTTAAAGATCAAATCACAAAAAATACCTGTGAACTTGACAGCTCTGAGGTAAGCATCTGGATGCACGGTCAAGAATTATTAATAAACACAGGAAAAAAAGACTTTTTAATTATGAAATCAGGCGAAGATTTTTTAGGAACTGGAAAAGTATCAAGTGAAAAAATAACAAATTTTATTCCAAAATCTAGAAGACTAAAATTTAAAAATTAATTGTATCTCTTCTTAATTTCTCTTTAAAATAATCTAATGCTTTCTTAACATAATGCATTATTCCAAATCTATAAGCTCTCTTTCTCCCAATTAAGATTTCTCTTTCTGTATATTTTAAATCATTTCCACAAAGTTGAGGTAATTCTATTCTAGGATTGTATAATCTAGTAAAATTCTCTCCAATTACTCTAGCAGGAAACATCCAAGAAGTATTAGTATATAAAGCATCTGGCTTTTCTTCTATTACTTCTCTAAGTGATAATGACATTAAGAAAATTCATAAATTTGGTATTTAAAGATTATTATACTTAGTAAAGACTGTGTTATCCAGAAATAAGTTCCCCTCGATAACACACATAAATTCTAAAAAACAA
>CAZPVF010000042.1:0-6986 GCA_964589955.1 Candidatus Woesearchaeota archaeon | reverse complement strand
AGAAATTCACAATATTGCTGGACCCCTAATAAATAGCAATAAAGAAAAATGTATAAAATTCCACGTTTCAAGATCAAAAAAATATGTTAATTTGGGTGGGAAAAATAGACATAACAAATCAAAAGAAAAAATATTAAAATACTTAAAAAAACATCTGAACTCTACAACTACAGACTTACAATTCATAACAAATACTGGAGTAGATGTAGTATTGCAACACCTCAATAAATTACACAAATTAAATAAAGTAACTAAACAAAGAAAAGGTAAAAGATATGTTTGGAAAGTAAAGTAAAATGTCCTCAACAAATCAATCACCAGAATACCAAAAAGCCCAAGGAAGATTTCTATGTGCGCAAACTGATGAAGAGAGAACTAAAGCTCTAGAAGAAATGATAAGAGAGTGCCCAAAACACAAATCTTCTGAAAAAATGCTAGCTAATCTTAAAACCCGTTATAAAAAATTAAAATTAAAAATCGTGAGAGACAAAAAGGCAGGAAAAGGAGGTAAAAAAGGAATAAAAAAAGAAGACATGCAAGCAGTAATTATTGGGTTTACTAATACTGGAAAATCCACTCTATTAAAACTCCTAACTAATGCTACTCCAACAATATCTCAAATTAAATTCACAACCAAAGAGCCAGTAATAGGAATGCTAAATTATGACACAGTCCAGATTCAACTAATAGAAAATCCTGCAATAGAGTCTCCAGACTATGACAAAGGTTTAACAAATGGCGCTGACACACTACTCATACTAATAAACAGACTAGAAGAAATAGATAAGATTAAACCTCAATTGAAAAACACTAAAGCAAAAAGAATTATTGTATTTAATACAACAAATCAAGACAAAAATGAATTAAGAAAAATAGATGCAACCCTTAAAAGCAAAAAACATAATTATGTTATAATAAATTTAATCTCTAATCCAGACTTAGATAAATTGAAAAAACTTCTCTTTCAAACCTTTGAAATCTTACGTATCTACACTAAAGAACCAGGAAAACCTAAATCAGATAAACCAATGATTCTAAAACCAGATTCAACTGTTAGTGACGCAGCTGAAAAAATTCTTACAGGATTATCAAAAAGAGTAATTCAAACAAAAATCTGGGGACCTTCAAGCAAATTTGCAGGACAAATTGTAGGACTAAAGCATATTTTAAAAGATTTAGATGTAGTTGAATTTAAAACAAAATAAAAATATTTAACCTGTTCCTACTGCAGTTGTTGCTCCAAATATAATTGTTCCATTACATGTTCCAGCAACTCCAAGTGGAACATAAATTCTCCAATATGTTGTATTATAATCATCTACATTCTGATTTGTATCATTTTGTCTCTGAAGTAAATGAAATGTCTTTACTGTAGGACTACTTGTTAAATTAGTATAATTAACATCAAAGTCTGAAAGTGACATTCCATAATTATGTGACTCAGTTAAATTATATTTTTGAAAACCTAATAAAATTCCTCCTAAACTACCTAAAGTACAATTCATTGCCCAACCATCTCCTTCTGTTCTTCCATATCCACTTAAAGACAAATTCAAATCAACATTTCCCACATTAGTAACATTTGTTGCATTTTCTGCTGAAACATAAGTTGCATTAACTGTTCCGTAATTAATATAACTAGGCAAACCTACAGCTAAAAGCTGGTTAATTGTTCCAGTACCACTACCAAAACCATCTAAACCAGAAGTATCATTAACCCAGACTGAACAATTCCAAGTTGTTGCATTAGCATAATAATAAACTTCAAAGGTACAATTAGCTAATGCTAAATAATCATCATCTGTCACCTCATTCCATGTTCCAAAATCAGTAGAGATATTACAGCTACTATTAGTATAGTGAGTATTATTATCATCTCCTCCACCATAAGAAGAAAATGCATTATCAAAAAATTCTGCAGTAACTGTGCTAATAGTATCATCATTATTATAATCTCTTATTACTGCCTCACAATAAACTGTGGCAGTATCATTAGCTATTAGTGTAATTACAGCTTCATTCTGAAGAGTAACATTTAATATTTCAGGTGAAACTTCTCCAACAGTAAGATTTACTATAACACTAACATTTTCTCCAACATCTCCTTCAACAGAAGGATTAAAAAAAGTATTAAATATTAAAAAAACTAAAGCTACCTCTAAGAAAATTAAAACCGCTATCTTCATCCTTGTTATTTTTAAATCGCATTTCATACTCATCTTATTAACCTAATTCAACATAAATGTAATACCCAATTGAACTAGTCCATGCTGCTGAACCATTTTCAGGAACTAGCATCTGAAAATCATAAAGCTCTCCGTCATAACCACCTTCATCAGCCTCAAGTATTGTTGCATAAACTGTTTTATTAGTATTATCTATTATAACCATCTCTTCAAAAACATCTGCTCCTTGCTCCTGGCTACTATTATCAACATAAGTACTAAGTGTTGGACAAGTATCTGACTGCAGTGTTACAGGCCCAACATTTAATGTATCGTGATCAGACTCATCAAATGTTGCAGTAATATTATCAATTATGCTAGTATGAGAAAGCCAACCATTTTCCTGCTCCATTAATGTTGTGTTAGAGCAAGTTATTCCACTCCAGTTTATGCTTCCACTATTTCTTGTAGCATAAATTCTTCCTGTAATTGTAGAAAGAGTCCAGTCAAAAATCGTTGATCCGCTTGCATCATCAAGTGTAAAACTACCAGTCATATTACCTACAAAAGCCTTCCAACGAGTATTCTGAACTGTAGCAGATAAATTAAATGTAGAAATATTTCCTCCAGATATATTCCATATTTTTGCTGTTGGAGACCCTTTAGAACTATTAGCTATAGAAGTAAAATCATCAGGATTAACAGGATCTGCAGCAAAAACAAAACCTAAAAATAAAAATATTAAAAAAGAACACAGTACAAAAACTACTATAAATCTTTCTATATTTTCTAATTTAATTTCTTTTTTCGTTTCACTCATCTTTTTTTAATATATATTTATGTGGATTACTTGCTATTTAAAGTTTACTAGAGCAAGGTTTAAATTTAAAAAAACAAAAAGCAACCTTACTCTATTTCTGCATAAAAGTACCATGGCACAGTTGTTGTATCAGTACCATGTCCGTCTTCAGGAACCATTAACTGAAAGTTGTGATGCTCTGTATCAAAACCAGCTATCTCATCGTTTTCTAAAATAGCTGTAAAAATTGGTACAACATTTGTAGGGTCATACAATAATACTTCCTCAAAATAGTCATCAACACCAGATCCTCCTGAACCTGCAGGCTTTCTAAACATATTAGCACTCAAACACTCACCAGTTGTAAAGTTCAAAGCATTCACATAAAACTCATCATGAGTTCCGGAATTGCCAGGTAAACTTCCATCAGTATCAAAAGTCTCATTAAACCCATCAACATCAGTAGGGTTTATGTTATAAAGAGCCTCTATCTGTGTCAAATTCATTCCGTACAAACTAGTAGCGCCAGCCTGTCCACTATCATCAAATGTTGATCCATTCGCAGTAAAATTAAAACACTGAACATTTGCCCAATCAATAGAAGTGCTAGTATTTACTGCATAAACTTCACCAGACGGATCTGTAACAGACCAATTGTACATAACATCATCTAAAGCATCTGCCAACTGAATAGTACCAGTAATATTACCATAAAAACCTGCCCAAGCCTGAGTAGTGGAATAAGCAGTAAGAGTTATTTCTGATATATTACCTGCAAATGCTGAATGACTTCCAGCAGCATCAGATGGTGCAGTCTCATTACCTAAACTTGATGCAACTGTTGCACCAGAAGGAATTGTCGCCTTTATAATTGGAAATCCCAACATAAATACTACTCCAATTAAAACCATGCACAGCACAGTAAGTCGTTTCATACTACCTCTCATAAAAACCTCCTTTTAAGTCTTGCACAAACATTTTGTTTATACAAGTTAGTATATTAAGAAAAATATTCTTTATAAACCTTTTGATTTTTTCATAAATGAAAGCCTACTTCATAAAAAAGTGCAATAACATTCAAAAATGAAAACATTTATATATTATGAAATCGTTTTTCAAACGAGGTATAATACAACAACAGAAGAGTAAAACATGGACGCACTAAGAGACCTATTTGATGAAAGAATAATAGAGATCATGACATTATTCATGGAACATCCTGGAAAAAAATATTTTCTTAGTGACGTAGCTAACAAAACAAAAATAAATGTGACAACAACATTTAGAATCCTAAATAGATTAGTAAAAAAAGAGTTTATTAAATCAAGTATTATTGGAAAAACTCGTGTATACGAACTAGAACAAAACAAAAAAACACTAGACCTACTAAAACTATTAAGAAATGAGGACGATCCAATACAGCATTTTATTGAAAGTGTGTCTTCTCATCCAAGAATAAAAAAAATAATTTTAGAATCCAGGGAAAAAAGAGGTGCAAAACTTGTTCTTGTTGGAAACTTTTTAAGTAAGGAAAAAATAGAAAAAAAAGTTAATGAAATCAAGAACAAGTTTAATTTTGATATAAAATTTGCAGAACTCTCACCTGAACAGTACAAAAATCTAAAAGGATTTAAAAGCTACGGACTAGAAGAAAAAGTAATCTGGTCTAAAGACGAAGATTAAAATTACCTTAATTCTAAATAAAATGCTGCTGAACTAGTGTCTGTTGTTCTATAACCTTTAAGTTTTGACGGAACTCTTATTTCATAATCATATGTTCCGTACGCTCCAACTACTCCTTTATTAATTTTTGTAACAAAAATTAAATCTTCTTTTTCTCCAATATTAAACTCGCCACCAGAATCATCATCTGAATCCCATAAAATTCCTGTTAAAAAATTAGAATTATTAATAGATTCTGTTTCAGGAACATAATAAACAATTCTATTAAAAATTGTGTAATTAGATAAATTTTCTGGTGTTCCAGAATTAGTAAATAAATTATAAATTGAATCATTAAATCCAGTCATATTAAGTAAAAAATCTGCTTCACCAAAATCGCCTGAAGCAACTCCACCACTAGTATTTCTACCAAGCCCTAATAACTTACCCCAACTAATTGACATATCAGAATCTGCAACATAAATATTCCCTGAACCAAAATCAGTCGCATTCCACACAATAACAGTATAATTTTCATAATCAGCTAAAACAAAATCACTCTTAGTATCTACACTACCATAAAATAAGTGCCAACCTCCAACAGTTATATTTTTTGTAACATTATTATTTGTTTCATCCCACTCTGTATAATCTCCACTTGTTTCATGAGGAGGATCAACAAGAGCAAAAATTTCGCTTGTTCCGGTATCTGCAGTCCAGTAGAACGTAAACACTCTGGAACCAAAATTTGTTATGCTTAAATTAGAGTCATCTCCTATTTGTGCCCCTCCAGAATCTGGATCACCATCATAAAGTTGAACAATCACTCCTCCAGAAATATTTGCCCCACCCAAATTATAAACAGTAACATTAATTGTAACATTTGCTCCCTCTGTTGGACTGCTATCACTAAAAGAAATACTAGAAGTATTAACTACAAAATCAGGATAAGTAAAATTAAAATAATATGTAAAACTACTATTAGTATTACCTACTCTATCCCAACACGTCGCACTCCAGTTATGCCAACCAACAGGCAAACTTACTGCTTCTTGTTGTTGAACACCACTACTCATTAAAATATTTGATCTATAAACACTACCATTAACATACAGATCACATCTTAGTATACTATCAAGTAAATCTATAGCAGTCCATTCTAAAACAAGAGACCCATCACCATAATAAAGCGGAGAGTTATTTTCCGGATCATCTAAAGTAATAGCTGGGGCAGTATTATCTACAGAAAAATACCACTCTACTGCCTGACCTGTATTCCCATCAAGATCTGTACAATTTACTGTCCAATTATGTGCTCCCTCACTAATTCCAGATATTGTAAAATTATTTTGTTGACCATTTCCAATACTCCCATCACTATTATTAAAAACTCCATCAAGATAGATACTGCAATTTTTCACACCGATAGCATCATAAGGAGTATAAACAAATGTAATGTCATGACTTTCTGTTATATTCTCATCAGCTGGCGAATTTAGAACAATACTTGGTGGAGCAACAACACTAAAATTATGAGTAACACTCAAATTTGAATTTAGAGCCTCATCAAAACATTCAACATACCAAGAGTGATTTCCATCATTAATTGGAATATAAATTAGAGTGCTCGTTGCATTTGTTGCATTTAAAGTGTCTTCAACTTCTCCATCAACACTTAGGTTACACAAAATAGAACTATCAACATTATCAATTACACTAAAATTAAAACTTACGTTGTTTGTTGTATAAACTTCACTCTGATTAGGATGATTAAGGGTAACAACAGGAGCTTGAGTATCAATATAAAAGATCCAAGTGTTTGAAGCTCCAACCAAACCAGTAATATCAGTAACATTCACACTCCAATTATACTGTCCATCAGAAAAACTACTAATTGTAAAATTATTATTCGCAAAATTGACAAGGGGTGTAGTGTTTGTCTGATTCACTACCCCATTAATAATTAAACTAGAATTCAAAAACCCACCATCATCCTCAATATAATAAGTTAAATTAAAAGTACTGTAATTGAACCATCTTTCAGTTTCTGGACCAATCAATGTAACACTCGGATTAGAATATTTGGTAAAATTGTATATAGAACTATTTCCTAAATTTCCAGATGAATCACTACAATTTACCCACCAATCATGATCTCCATCCCCTATTCCACTGACATTTCTTACAGTATATGTTCCATTAATTGCACTAAATGTGTCCTCAACAACCCCATCAACACTTATATTACAACTAAGCAAACTATCAACTGCATCAACAACGCTAAAATTAAAACTAACATTTAAGGCATAAATATCATCCCCATCAGGATAAATTAAAGTAATATTTGGAGGATCTGAATC
>CAZPVF010000041.1:0-7221 GCA_964589955.1 Candidatus Woesearchaeota archaeon | reverse complement strand
AATAAGTTTTTTTAATAATTGTACTCATGCAGGCTATACTGGAAGAGTTGACGGGCAGAACTGTTCAATACTAAATTTTTCATTTATCTCTAATACTACGTCTAGACTTAATATGACTCCTGTAAGAGAGGATGTTGGTGTTTACTGGGCAAATATTACAGTAACTGATGCTGGTGCAAATTATTCTTGTCCACATGACTTTTGTGATAATACTACTTATATGGTTAATCAATCTTATCAGTATTCAAAAGTTATTAAGTTTGAAATTTTATCTAATTTGCAGATTAATGTGACAAACTGTACAGATAAAGTTTTTCAAGAAAACACATGGGATTGGTGTTTAGTAAATATTACAACTAAGGGTGAAACTGATAATCTAAATATTTCAACATATGCAATCTTGCGTAATTATGCATCTGGTCAGAGTGGAGTAGTAAATACTAGCTGGTTTTATGCTAATGAGTCTACAACTGCTTCAGGTTATGTAAAAACTGTTAATGTTACAGTTACTCCGTCAAAAACTGAAATTGGTAACTGGACAATTAATTTTAGTGTTAATGATACAACTTATAATAAGGCTGTAACTGAGCAAATCAATATTTATGTAAATAGGACAACAAATGATCTACCTGATATCTTGCCTATAAGTAATGTGTATACATCTGTAAATTTACTTACTGTAATTAATTTTAGTGTTCATGATGATGATTTATTAATTCCTGATAAAAATCAAGTACTTGGAGGATATAATGAGACAATTACTTTTAATTTAACAACACTTAATCAGACTACTCTAACATATGAGGCAATAACAGGATTTAGTGTGGATATTTTAGAAATGCCTGAGTCTGGAACAAATAAGACAACAGCAGAAATAAGATTTACTCCAGTTGCAGCTGATAATGGAAATTATACAATTAATTTATCAATTAATGACTCAGATGGTGAACTAGATTTTATTACTTTTAATTTGTCTATAATAAATAATTCAGGACCGTTATGGGATAATATGTTAACTAATACTTTTATTATGAATGAGGATGATAATATGTATCTTAATTTATCACAGAATTGTTCAGATCCAGATAATGATGTGCTGATTTTTTCATTTACTAATGATAGTAGATTTGATTCATTTACAATTGATTCAAATACAGGAATAATTGATTTTAATGCAAGTGATGTTGATGTTGGAGACCATATAATAAATGTTACAATTAGTGATGGATATTTAACAAACACGACTTCTATTAATTTTACAATTATTAATATCCCTGATAATGTTAGTATAAGAACAATGGAGACAACTAATGCAACTCCTAATTCTGGAATTAATTCTGGGGATCAGATAAATGCTACTGAAGATAATGTTACTACTTTTATGATATGGCTTATAGATAATGATTTAAAAATTCCTATGCAAAAAAAAGTATTTTATAATGAGTCATTTACATTTAATTTAACAATTGAAGGACCTAATACAACACTATTTAATTTTTCAGTTAATAGTTTATGGTGGCCTCAACCAGCAAAAAATTCTCTTTTTCCAAACTGGACAAGATTTGATGCAACTTTTACTCCAAGAAAAGATGATGTAGGTGACTATAATGTTACAATTAATTTTATAGATAATAATGGAACATCAGTTGAGTTTATGTTTAATTTGACAGTTTTAGAAACTGAACACCCACCAGTTCTAACAACCGCTACTAATCAGTCAAGTGCAGTTAATAGAACATTTTATTATGATGTTAATGTAACTGATTCTGAGGATGGAAATGATACTTCTACTGAAGTGAATACTAATTTTACTTACTTTTACTCTAATTTAACTGGTAATGATATTTTTGCCGGATTTTTTAATACAACTACAGGTATATTTAATATGACTTTTAATAACTCACATGAAGGTTCATACAGAATTAATCTAAGTGTTAATGATTCAAATGGAAATATAGATTCAGAGGAGTTCTGGATTTTTGTTTATGGTCCACCAAGTGTAAGTTATCCGACAACTGGAATGGTATTTAACCTAACTGAGAATATAACAAGTACTATTAATTTTACAGTAAATCACACAATTGGAGACAATCTGACTTATTTATTTTATATAGATTCAATTAGTTATGATGGAAGTAATTACACATATAGTAATTTAAGTTTAAGAAATCAAACTAATTATTGGGGTGATGGAACAAACTATTCATATAATATTACTCCCACTATGAGTGATGAAACTTATGGATTATTAAAAAATTTAACACTAATAGTTTATCCTAATTCAAGTGGTCTTGCTAATAGTTCTTTAGTAAATACTACAATTAATTTTAAATTAAATATTAGTCATGCTAATGCTCCTGTTACGCTTTATGATAATATTGATAATATCGGGCCGGTAAGCTATGATAATAATGTTAGAATAAATTTGAGCAATCACTTTTCAGATGCAGATTACTCTGATAGTTATTACTCAGATAATATTACTTTTACTGTGTCAATAAATACTTCTTCAATTTTATCAAGTATTAATCAGGAGACATGGATTTTAACACTTTCCTCATCAACTGCAGTTTTTGGGAGATTACAGGTGAGAGCTACAGATGGAGACACAAATGCGACAAGTAATAATTTTACACTAAGATTTACTACTCCTGTTTCACCTACAAGTGAGACAACTTCTTCTTCAGGAGGAAGTAGTACTAAAGAAGTTCCAGTATCTTTGAAAATTTTAATGCCCGATCCAGTTAGTGCTTATAAACAAGACCACATAGAGTTACCTATAACATTATGGAATGACGGTCAGGATGCTTTATTTAATATAGATCTTGATGGAACTATTGCTAAAGATGGAATTTTATCTAAAGACATAAAAATTAATTTTAGTGAGAGTCATTTTGATCATCTTTATCCTGGAAATAAGAGAAACCTTACAATGTATATAGATGTTAATACAGAAAATAATGGAACATTTGAGATAACAGTTAATGCAACAGTAAAAAATCCTGATTATATGGATTGGGGTAAAATGTTTTTGACAATTAAGGAAGGAGAAAATATTAAAGAAAAGATTTTATTTACTGAAGAATTTATTGTTGAGAATCCTGAATGTTTAGAATTAAAAGAGATTGTTGATGAAGCTAAAGAGCTCTCACTAAAAGGTCAGCATAGTGAGGCTTTAGCTTTAGCAGATGAAGCAATTACTGCATGTAGAGAATTAATTGCTCAAGCAAATAAACCTACAAGTAAACCTATTGTTGAGGATCCATTTTATAGATATTTAATTTTAAGCACAATCGCAGTTTTTTTAATTGGAATCTCATTTTATACTTATAAGAGAATTAAATTAAGAAGAAAGAGAGGGTCATTCCTACAAGAAAGTATAAAAACTAAAAAATATTTAGAATTATGAGTCATGTTTATTTAAAATGGCAGAAAAAAAAGTAGGTGATAAAAAAGCTGATATTGAAAAGTGGATTGAAGAAGCTGTGAGTAGAGGAATGGAGGTTGATCAAATTAGAGATTTGCTTAAAGCAAATGGATATTCTAATGAACAGATTAAGTCAGTAATGGAAGTTAGACATAGATTACAAAAACAACACAAAATAAATTCTAAAAGAGATGTAAAAAAAAGGCCAGATTTAGGGGATGTTCCTGAAGATATTAGAGAGGTTTATGATCTTATAAGTAAAGTTCGTAAAGAGGTTCAAAAAGCAGTTATTGGTCAAGAAACTACAATTGATGCTTTTATGTGCGCACTGCTTTGTGATGGCCACGTACTCTTAGAAGGTGTTCCTGGTATTGCTAAAACACTTTTAGTTAAGACACTTGCCCATGCATCAGGATGCACTTCAAAAAGAATTCAGTTCACAGTTGATCTTTTGCCTAGTGATATACTGGGAATGACTACTTATACTCCTGAAAAGGGATTTGAGACAATAAAAGGACCTATTTTTGCTAATTTTATTGTTGCTGATGAGATTAATAGAAGTCCACCTAAAACTCAGTCTGCTATGATTGAAGCTATGCAAGAAAAACAGGTAACTATTGGTAAAGAGACTTTTCAATTACCTAGGCCATTTTTTGTTATGGCAAATAATAATCCTCTTGAATCTAGTGGTGTTTATAATCTACCTGAGGCTCAGGTTGATAGGTTTTTGTTTAAAGTCCTTATGGGATATCCAAAACTTCATGAAGAAGAAAAAATTATTGAACATAATATAAATCTTAAGAAATTTGATACTTATGAAATTAATCCGGTTCTTTCACCTGAAAAAATTATGGAAATGCAGCAGATTACAAAAAATATTTATATGGATGATAAAGTTAAAAATTTCATTGTAAGAATTACAGAAAAAACAAGAAAAAAAGATTTTCATCATGGCCAGTATATTGATTGGGGGGGTTCACCAAGAGCTTCTATTGGTTTATTTATTGCAAGTAAAGCCTGGGCACTAATGAATGGAAGAAATTTTGTTATTCCACAAGATGTTAAAGATATTGCACACTATGTACTTAGGCATAGAGTAATTCTTAATTATAAGGCAATGGCCGAGGGTATAACTTCTGATAAGATTATTAATGAAATTTTAGGTATGGTAGGAGTGTAAAAATGGAGAAGAGACGAATAATCTCAATAATTTCTTTTATAGTTTTCTTAGTTGTTGTTTCTTTTGTATTGTATTTTTCAACTGATAGTGTACAAATAGAAGAAAGACATTATAAGTGTGAAGATGATTCAGATTGTGTTTTAGCAATTGAACCAAATAGTTGTTGTTTGTGCCCTCTTCCAGTTACCAAATTTAAAATAGATAATAGTGATGAGTTTTTGTTATATGAAGAGGGTAAAGATTATTCTGATTTTTTTGATAATGAATCTTGTGAATTAACTAATTATGGAGAGTATTGTGATTGTTTAATTCCTAATGGTGTTGAATGTATTGATTATGTATGTCAGGTGGTGTAAAGTAATATGGTTAAATTAAAACAAAAAATAAAAAAGACTAGGCTTAATGTAGATATACCTAGTGCAATCACTGAATTTAAAGCGATTATGAAAGAGTTTAGACTGAAAAGGGATATTTATAAGATATTGTTTAGAGGAAAGGGTCTAGAGTTTGAGAAATTTAGGGATTTTACTCCGGATGATGATGCATCAGATATTGACTGGAAGACTTCAGCAAGATCACCAAAGTTACTTGTAAAGCAGTATAAAGAAGAAAGGGATTTGAAAATATTTTTTTTAATTGATGTAGGAAATAACATGGTTTTTGGGTCAAAGAACAGGCTTAAATGTGAGTTTGTAACCGAGCTTACGAGTGCTTTCGCAAAATTAATAATGGAGTCAAATGATAGAGTGGGATTGTTTTTATTTAGTGATGAGATAAAACATTTTATTCCTCCTAAAAGCGGAGAGAGACATTTTCAGTTTATGGTTGATCTTTTGACTCGTCCTGAAACTTATGGGGGTATTACAAATATTGATCATGCATTGGATTATGCAATGAGATATTTGGACAAGTCTATTAATTCAGTAATTTTGGTTTCTGATTTTTTGAATATTTCTAGAAACACAAAAAAGAAAATAGAAATTTTAACCCACCAATTTGAAACTATTGCTATTAGGGTTAGGGACCCTCTAGATTTGACCCTTCCTATAGTTGAGGGAGAGATTACGCTTGAGAATCCACGCTCTTGTGAGCAGGTTGTAATTAATCCTAAAGTTGCAAGAGCGCAGTATGAGAAGTATGCAAGGGAACAGGCAGAAATTGTTGAGAATATTTTAAAGAAGAGTGAAGCGGATTTTTTAGATTTAATTACTGGTAGGTCTTTTGCTGTGTCCCTAGCCACATTTTTGAAAGAGAGAATTGAAAAGAGGAATAAAAAATGAATTTTTCATTTGCTCACCCATATTATTTGTTTACCTTATTTGCAATTCCTATTATATTTTTTATTCATTTTTTAGCTCTTAGCAATAAAAAGAAAAAAGCATTAAAATTTGCAAACTTTGATGCCATTGCAAAAATACAGGGAATTGATTTTTTTAGCAAAAATGTTGTAATTTTAGTCATGTATGTTTTAATTGTGGTAATGATTACTTTTGCTATATCTGGCTTGACACTTCATACTAAAATGGAATCTAGTTCTTTTTCTTTTGTTATAGCAATTGATACTTCACAGAGTATGAATGCTGATGATTTTGAACCAACAAGATTAGGGGCGGCAAAAAAAGTTATTTCGAATTTTATTGATAATGCGCCAAGAGAAACAAAAATAGGATTGATTTCTTTTGCAGGGAGTACAAAAATTGAGAGCGATTTAACAAATAGAAAGGATGATTTATTTTTGTCTATTGGGGACATTGGCATAAGTAGTTATGGTGGAACTGATTTGTATGAGGCCGTTTTAACTTCTGCAAATATATTAAAATTTGAGGAACATAAGGCTTTAATACTTTTGAGTGATGGTCAAATTAATGTTGGGAATGTTGAAGATGCTTATGATTATGCAAATCATCGTGATATGATTGTTCATACAATTGGTATTGGGACTATTGAGGGCGGATCAACTGGTTTTTCTTTTTCAAAACTAGATGAAAATTCTCTAAAAACATTGTCGTATAATACAGATGGAATATATATTCTTGCGGGAGATAAAGATAATCTGACTAGGGCTTTTGACCAAATTTATGCTCGAACAGACAAAAAAGTAGCAATAGAATTATCCGATTATTTAATGTTGAGTGCCTTGGTACTTCTTGTTTTAGTTTTTTTCCTATCTAATACACGGTATTTGAATTTGCCTTAGAAGTTTGTAAAAGGAGTATTTATGTTGTGATTTGAAACATAATTGTTTTTTAATTAAGAGATGAAAAATATTTTTTTAAAATTCAAGTTTTGAAAGGAATTTTATTTTTCCCACTAATTTAGTATTTTTAAATTTCAAGTAGTTTTCAAAAAACATTTAAAATAATTTTTACATCATCCCAGTCAATATCTCCATCTTCATCAAGATCTAAATGAGAATAATCTGGATTGCTTGCATCCTGACCTTGATTAAAAATAACAATTGCCAAATCAATAATATTAATATTTCCATCAGAGTTTATATCATTTGAAATTGATTGAGAAAGCTGTTCAACTTCTAAGCCATTAATAACTCCCCAAGTATGTCCAGGAATTGTTGTAATAAATTCTAAAGTTAATTGTCCATCATCAACTTGTG
>CAZPVF010000040.1:0-7635 GCA_964589955.1 Candidatus Woesearchaeota archaeon | reverse complement strand
ATTGACCTTTTTCATAAGTAACCATTCTTGAAATATTCCCTAGATAATCAGCCATATCTGAAAAAACATTCATCGGAATGTAATCTCTTTTTCCATTCAAAACATAAGTTAGATTAACAAATTTTCTCTTATCTTGATAAACTGATTGGCAAACATTTCCACTTTTTCTAAGAACATCAGGGCATCCACAAATTGATGCTTTCTCAATTAAAAAACCACTTTCACAGTAGTAAGGCTTCTTTAATGAACATGTTCCATAAAAAGTTCCATCCCCACAAACTTCAGTTTTACTATCATCTCCAAACATTATTGTGATAATATCTAAATAACCAATTATGAACCCAATAAAAAGCAAAAAGAACACAATAACAAACATAATCACCAAAGCTTTGTTTACAGAAATCTTTTCAGTAAAAAATCCAGATTCACCCCTTTTCATGATCTAACAACTAAATCAGAGTACTTAAATCTTACTAAATACCGTCGACAAATTAAAAGTTCCAGATCCACAGATCCTATTTCTCAATCGCGAGTTGGTCCACAAGATGAAACTTTTATAAAGCTCAATTGCGTCTCTCTCGCATGAAAGATAGAGGGGTTGAAGAGGATTCAGACATAAAAGATCCAAAAATTTGTTTTATGGGCAATTACCCTCCAAAAGAGTGTGGCATAGCAACTTTTACCAGAGACCTTGTTACTTCTATGAACAGAAGATGGAATCCAAAAGTTAGATCTAGAGTGATCGCACTTAATGATGCAAACGCACACTACAACTACGACAACAAAGTTATTCTAGAAGTCCAAAGAGACTCTCCTGGAGGTTATAAAGCAATGGCAAAAAAAGTTAATGATTCTCCAGACCACAGATTAATTTGTATCCAACATGAATTTGGGATCTTTGGTGGAAATTATGGAGAAGATTTATTACACTTTCTAGACAATGTAAAAAAACCTGTAGCAATAACATTTCATAGTGTACTACCAAATCCAGAACCAGATAGAAAAAAACTTGTAAAAAAAATTGCTGCAAAAGTCTCAGCAATAATAGTAATGGCTGAAGCTGCAGTAGATATTCTTAATAGAGACTACGGAATTGAAAGAAGCAAAATGTATGTTATTCATCATGGAATTCCTAGTGCAAGATTTATTCCTCCAGAAAAATACAAGAAAAAACTAAATCTAGATCCAAATAGAAGAATAATTCTTACATTTGGTTTATTATCTATAGGAAAAGGAGTAGAATATATGATAAAGGCCCTTCCGCCACTAGTTAAAAAATATCCTGACCTTCTATATTTAATCTTAGGTGAAACCCATCCAGATATTGTGAGAAGAGAAGGAGAAGTATACAGAAACTCACTAATTAAATTAATAAATAAATTAGGGCTACAAAACAATGTCAAATTTGTAAACAAATACGTAACAACGCCAAAACTAGTTGAATACATTCTAGCATGCGACATATATGCATTCACTAATCTAGAAAGAGCACAAATAACTTCTGGAACTCTAGCCTATGCTATGGGCTGTGGAAGACCTGTTGTTGCAACCCCCGTAGTATATGCTGAAGAACTTTTAAGAGCAAACAGAGGAATTGTGATTGAAAATTTTAAAAACCCAGAAGCATTTACAATTGCCCTGGACCAACTTCTAGAAGACCCAATAATGAGAAAAAATATGGCTGAAGCTGCATACGCTTTTGGAAGACAAATGACCTGGCCAAATGTTGCAAGAAGACATTTACAAGTATTCAATAGAGTAGTAAAACTAAGAGAAGAAATAATAAAAAAATATCCTACAATAAAGATAGAACATATGAAAAAACTAACAAACAATTTCGGAATGATTCAATTTGCAAAAGGTTCAACTCCAGACAAAAACTCTGGATATACTGTAGATGACAACACTAGAGCACTAATAACAGCAATTCTTCATAATTCACTAACAAATTCAGATGTATCACATAGACTAGCAAGAATTTATCTTAATTTTCTAAATACTGCCCAAGAAAAAGGAGGATATTTCAAAAATAACTTCAAAAACGAAAATGAAGTTTTAGATACATACAGTGATGATGCGCTCGGAAGAGCCATATGGGCTCTAGGTTACACAACAAGAAAGACTATTAATAACAAAATACAAAACAAAGCAAACATTATGTTTAAAAAAGCGGCAAGAAAAACTAATAAACTAAAAAACACAAGATCAAAAGCTTTCGGAATCATGGGACTTTATCACCATTACAAAAAATACAAAGCTGATGGTGACTTAAGAAAAATAATAAAATTAGCTAACGATTTAGTAAACCAGTATTATGAACACTCAACTGATGAATGGAACTGGTTTGAAGATTTTCTAACTTACTCTAATGCAAAAATTCCTATGAGCTTATTTTATACCTATGAAGCAACAGGAAGAGAAAAATATCTTGATGTAGCTGAGAAAACTCTTCATTTTTTATCAGATATAACTTTTCAAGACGACACACTATATCCGATAGGACAAAATGGGTGGTTCAAAAAAAATGAAAAAAGAGCTTACTTTGATCAACAGCCAATCGACGCATCAGCAATGGTAATGGCATATCTAACAGCATTTAAAGTAACAAAAGACAAACATTATATGGAAAAAGCATCTCTAGCATTTAACTGGTTTTTAGGAAAAAATCATCTAAACCAAATGCTTTATGATGAACTAACAGGAGGATGTTTTGATGGTTTAGGAAAACACTCTCTTAACTTAAACCAAGGAGCAGAATCAACCCTATCCTACCTATTAGCAAGACTACTACTCGAAGAAACAAAACAACAAGATATATAAGTCAAAATTTGCTTTTTCTTTTATGACAAAAAAAGTGGTGTGGATTAGTAGTTATTTGCCTCGTGCTTGTGGAATAGCTTATTACTCAAATGACTACATTAATTCAATAAAAGAACATGCAAGAAAATCTAATAAAAAAATTTCTGTAAAAATAATTTCCCACACAGATGCTACTAAAGCAGACTACCCTATAATCGATCTTTCAGATAGAAAATGGATTGATAAAGTTTTTAACAAAATTAAAAGAATAAAACCGTATGTTGTCCACATTCAACATGAGTATGGTCTTTACGAAACATATGATGATGAAAACAGAAAACTACTAGAACTTCTTAAAAAACTAAAGCAAGCTAATATTCCAACTGTAATGACGTACCACAGCATATATGAAAAACTTGAACCACCACATAAATTCTTTGTTAATGAAAGTTTGCAATTACTCTCTGCAGGAGTATTTCATGAAGATTATCAAAAAAAAGCTCTAAAAAAGAATATTGGATGGATTCCAAAAAATCTCTATGTTCTTCCACACGGATCAGAACCAAACCTAAAATTTGATAAAGACAAATTAAAAAAAGATTATGGATACTATGATCACTTTGTCGTGGGTGCTGCAGGGATAGCAGATCAGAGAAAAGGATTTAGAACTCTTATTAGACAATGGCCAAAAGTTGTAAAAAAATTTCCAAATGCAATACTCTCTCTTGAAATAAAACCCCATAAGGCAAAAGAAACTAGAAACTATATTAATAAAGTCATGGCAAAAATAATGAAGAGTAAAGTTAGCAAAAACATTGAAATAATTGTTAAAGATTATGGTAAAATTGAGTTCTTAAAAAAACTTGCAAGCTTTGATGTATTAGCTCTTCCATATAAATCTGAATCTCAATCTGGAGTTTTAGCTCACGGGCTTGCAGCAAGTACTCCAGCAATTGTAACTGACATAGAAGGTTTAGGTGAAGAAATAAGAAACTCTGAAGCAGGAATTGCCGTTCCTAGAAAGCACAGAAAAAGAAAATTTTACAAATACATAATAAAACTTTTATCTTCAAAAAAACTAAGAGACAAATATCAAAAAAACGCAGCACATTATGTAAAAACTGTATCTGGGTGGAATATAATTGCAAAAAAAACACTAAAAATCTATGAAGAAGCTCAAAAGATTAAATGAAAAATAAAATAGTTTGGGTTTTTGGCAGTAGTGCTGCAGGTAAAAAAAGATTTGTTCTTAAAGGTGCAATAAAATTTACGAAACATAAATTAAGATCACTAAATTGGCAAAATAGAAAAATAGTTTATATTAAAAAAAGTATTAATTACTTAAAACATTATAATAAAAACAATTCAAAACAAAATAGAGACGATATAATAAAAGATGTGCTAAAAATATCAAAAAATAACAATAAGTTAGTTGTCTTAATAAAAGACCAAACTATTGATCTAAAAGAAAAAAGATTACAAAAACTAAAAAAATTCTTCCTTCTTACGAACACGAAATTATATTTCTCCATACAGATTTAAGGACAATGTATAATCAGTGCAAGAAAAAATCTTGGTGGAATAAAGACATATCTTTCAAAGAATTCAAAAGATGGTTACAAAAACAAATAAACACACTGATAAAATTAAAAAAATTCAAAATAACTGCACTCAACAGTGGAAAAAATAAAAATTATAAGAAAATAATTTTTCCCAAAAAAATTAAATGACTAATCCTCCCAAACCTTTAATCCCTCAAAATCAAACTTAAAATCAATTACTGATTTCTTAAATTTCTTTTTTAACTTCTTTTTATTTCCAAAAAACAATATACTTCCTCCATTTCCTGACCCACATATTTTTGCTCCACTTGCTCCATTATTAAATCCTATTTCCATTAATTTTTCAGCTCCTGGTGGTAGAATATTCTTTGCAAGTAACCTTCTATTCCTTGTTTCCTCATTCATAAGAGAAGAAAACGATACTAAGTCTTTATTTAGTAGCGCCTTTCTCATAGCTATAGCAACAGACTTTATTCTTAATAAATTCTGAACATGTCTTCCTCTCTTAATATTATCAATCATTGACTTATTTGCATTTGTAGCATAGTGTGGAAGACCAGTATAAACAAGCACTAAATTATTTTCTAACTCCTCTATAAAATTAGGACTTAACTTAACTGGTGTTCTAAAAACTTTATCTTTCTTAAACTCTAAAAAATTAATTCCGCCAAAACAAGTAGCATACTGATCTTGTTTTCCTCCAACTCCTTTTAATGCCTGCTCCATATCATAAACTTGCTCAGCTAACTTAAATTTATCTTTTGTATTGGAAATTAATGCAAGCCACACAACATTCATTACGCCGCTTGTTCCAAGCCCACTTGAAGTTGGAGTGTTTCCAGTATACTCAAGATGAGTTTTTTTATCTGTTTTTATTATTTTACCTTCAACATATCTATTAATTGTAGCATTAAGTACTGCTCCACCATATGTATGAGTAAATGGAAAAATATCGGTAGTTCCTCCTGCAAAATCAATTCTTACTGGTGCTCTTACTTTTTTTATCATTTTCATTTGATAAATCTCATTTAGAGAATGAATGGAAATTTTATATTTAATTTCATTTTATTAATGTACTCGCTCCTAATATCCCAGGATGTTTAATTTTGCTCCATTTAATTGGAGTCTTATTTTTTACAACTGAATATGAATAAGCATCTTTTTTTATTTTTCCTAAAAAACTTCTACCTGCTTCTCTAGCCCCACCAACCAATACAATAACTTCAGGATCAAATATATCAATTAAATTAGCTATTCCTTGACCCAAATGAACTGTAACATACTTTAGCACCCTTTTAGCTCTTCTATCTCTTGAATTACAAAGTTCTTTTATTGTTAAAACCCTTCCAAAATACTTTCTTGATATTTTTCTATAGTTTTGCCAGTGTGTCTCTAAATCTTTATCATCATCTATAATCATATGTCCTATCTCTCCAGCATTCCCTCTTCCTTTATATAACTCCCCATCAATTATTATTCCGCCTCCAACACCAGTTCCTAAAGTCATTATAATAAAATTTTTTTTTCTTACACCATAAACCATTTCTGCTAATGCAACACACTTTGCATCATTTTCTACAACTACTTTTTTTTTGAAATTTTTTTGTACAAATGCTCTTAAATTAAAATTTCTCCAAGGTAAATTTGGAGGATTGAGTATTACTCCATTTTTTAACGGACCAGGGCTTCCAATACCAATTCCTCTCACATCTTTTCTAAACACTTTTGAAATCGTATCAATAATTACCTTATTTAATTCCATCTTACTCTTTGGCGTAGAAACTTTAACATAATTAAGGATCTTTCCTTTTTCTATTAGTGCTACTCTCAAATTAGTTCCGCCAAGATCAACAGCTATTACTTTATTTGTCATTTTCTATTATATTTATCATATAACCTCAATTCATCTTTTTCACTAAAATTGCCGTAAGAAATTTCTAAAAATTTAACTTTCCTCCAACCAGAAGCAACCCGGTGCATCTTCCCCCTCTTAATCTTCACTATATCTCCAGATTTAACTTTCTGTACTTTATTTCCAATATGAACTAAAGCCTTATTAAAAAAATACCATATTTCATCTCTTTTTTTATGAACCTGCAAACTAAGAATCTCTCTAGGTTTAACTTCTATAATTTTCACAGTACATTTTTTATTTTTAACAAATTCAGTAAAACTGCCCCACGGCCTAACTGTCTTTCTCACCATCTTTTTATTAAAATAAATAATAGAATTTAACTTAAATAGTTTATCCTCTAACCTCCTAACCCAATAACTTCTTTAATTCTAATCTAGGATTTTTTGCTTTTGTTATAGCACTACTTACTGCAATTCCTTTAGATCCAAGCTTCATAGCCAATTCAACATCAGCTTTTTCTTTAATTCCGGCTCCAACTAAAAAAGGATATTTTAGTTTTTTAGAAATTTCTGCAATAAGCCCCGGCTTTGCTTTAGAAACACTAACCTTTCCTGCAACAAGCTCAGGCGGTTCATAAATTAAATAATCTGGCTTTAATCTCCTTAACCTCTTTGCTTCTTTCAGACTTCCAGCAAAAACCGCTACTTTGAGACCAGTCTCCCTACATCTTTTAACAGTCTTTTTTATTACATTATACTTCAACTTATGCTCAGAGTGATTAAGAAAAGTTCCCTTAGCACCCTCTTTTTTTACTGACTCTGGAATAATATATCCTGTAAATCTTCCAGGTTCATAAAAATCAACATGCTCAGCAAATACTTTTAATCTAGTTTTTCTAGCTATTTCATCGATATGGCTCGACTGAACACCAATTATTATTTTTTTATCAAATTTTTCAATAGTTTTAGCTAATTTTAATGCTTCACTTCCATTTTTATATGTTTTAAAATTAATAATTACAACAGGTTTCATTTTGCCCAAATAATTCTCTTTAACTTTTTAGTAATATCCATTGGATCTTTAGCTTGCCAGACATTTCTTCCAATTGCCATTCCAACAAATCCTGCTTTCATGTAATCTTTAACTTGTTTTAATAGTTCTTTCTCACCTTTTTTAGAACCCCCAGCACTAACAACCTTTACTCTTCCTGCTGATTTTCTAGCCCAAACTAAATCCTTTAATTTGCCAAACGGCTGAATTTTGACAATATCTGCTCCAAGTTCTAATGCAACTCTCGTTGCATATGCCATTAATTTTGTCTTATTTTTACCTTTAACACTCTTTCCTCTAGGATACATCCAAACAATTACAGGAAGACCCTTCTCATGAGCCTCTTTTTGAATGTCTTCAAAATCTTCA
>CAZPVF010000039.1:0-7643 GCA_964589955.1 Candidatus Woesearchaeota archaeon | reverse complement strand
TAGCGGGAGAAACTTCACCCCATCTTAAAAGATGGAGATTTCTATTTAGTTAATTTTTCTACGATCTATATTTAAATAATCAGTTAATACTTCAAACCTATTTTCCGGCATGATTCTTCCTTTTTTATAAGCATCTAAGGAAGATTTAGGTATTTTCACTTTTTTTGCAAGACTTCTATAAGTTCCTGCCTTTTCTAAAGCATTCAAAATTATTCCTTCCTGGTTACTTTTATTAATCTTAACATACATAATTAACAAAAACAGAGATACTTTATAAATATTGCAACCCCATCTTAACTAACGGGTCATTTATATCCTTTACCCAAGATTTATTAACTCTTTTTAACTTATACTAAAATGTACTACAGTGATAGACAAAGAGGTAAAAGAATATTTATCATAATAGTAATAATAATTTTAATTGCATTAGTAATATACCTTGCACTAATGTCTTCTTTTAAAAGAGAGAGAGAAATTGAGAATGGTTGCACACAATTTTATGAAAGATGTTCTTGTATTGGAATTTTAACAGGTGAGTCAATAAAAATTTCATTTATGCCTGAAGAAAATTACACTTATCACTGTGACGGTCTACAATTTTGTTGGGAAATAAATGAAACAGTCTGTCCATCAAACTAAATAAAGTAACCTTTTTATATTAAATAATCCTTAATTTCTTAATGAGTTTAAATAAAATAATTAAATCAAGAAGATCAATACGTAAGTTCAAAAACAAAACACCTGACTGGAGAGTAATAATAGAATGTATTGATACAATGAGATATGCTCCAATGTCTGGAGGAAACTTTACACTAAAATTTATTCTAGTTAAAGACAAAAATAAAATAGAAAGATTAGCAAAATACGCTCAACAGCCATTTGTCGGAACTGTCAAATACATTGTTGTAGTATGCTCTAATCCTCTTAGAACAATCAAAGCCTACGGAAACAGAGGAAAAATGTATGTAAGACAGCAAGCTGGTGCAGCAATGCAAAATTTCTTATTAAAATTACACGAAAGAGGCCTTGCTACATGTTGGGTAGGTCATTTTGTAGAAAGACTAATTAAAACTGAATTAAAAATCCCTAATGAAATACATGTTGAAGCACTATTTCCAATAGGATATAAAGCTCAAAATCCTAAAGAAAAACCTAAAGTAGACATAGATAACTGCTTATACTTTGATGAGTATGAAAATAAGCAAATGAAAACACATAAAAAGATTAATGCATAATATATAATGTAAAATATATAATAAAATGCAAACAACACAAAATGTAAGGGGTGGTGAACTGATTCATAAAGATCCTGTTCCTACTAAACCTCTTCCAGCTTATACTACAAAAAAAGAAGCGCACGAGCCAACAACAGACATAAATAAAGTTCCACAAAAAAAGAGTGTGTTCCTAGTTGTAATACTCTCACTTATAACACTTAATATTTATGATGCGATCTGGTACATGAAAAGAGTTCCAGAATTCTACAACTTAGGAACTCAAAAAAAGATAAGTAATAATCTTCCACTTATATTAGTAATAATAAACATTCTTCTAGTAACAGGAATAATAATTTTTCCTCTAACAATTACCGAAAATATGGGCACATTTTACCAATACTTAAGCACAATGCAAATTGGAATTTTATTTGGACTAGGAATACTTGCTATATTAAAATTATTTTTCACACTACTCTTAGCATTTTATTCAAGATCTATTATTAATCAAGCACTCGAAAATAAGGGCTCAAAAACACATGTTTCAGGATTTTTCACATTAATTTTCACACACTATTACCTACAGTACGAAATAAACAAAATCCTAAAAGATATTGAAGATCAACCAAAAGTAGGTCCCTGGGCTTTTTTACTTATAATTATAGTTCTTATTGGGCTCTCAATAGCTCTTCATTACTTTATGTAAAAAATGACTTCAAAAAAAACACATTATCACCCAAATGAACTAAAAAGAGGTAGTGTCGCACTACTATGGTTCTTATCAATGATTACACTTGGAATTTACGGTGCAGTCTGGTACTACTTAAGAGCTAAAGAAATTGACAAAGAAAAAATACCTTCTAAGCTAAACCAAAATCTTACAATAGCTTATATAATAATAACCTCTGCTCTTATTGCACTAAGAATTCCTCTAAATCTATTTCCGCAAGAGAACGTGCTATACATAATTCTTATTATTCCAATAATACTCTTATCCCTTACTTCACTAGTATTCTACTTTATACTAGCTTTTACAACAAGAGACATTCTAAATGACATAATAGAAAAAAAAGGAAACTCAACAAGACTATCTGGATTTTTAACTTTTATTTTTTCATATCTTTACTTACAATACGAAATTAACAGAATTATTGAAGACAGAGAAAATGAAAAAAGAACAGCTCCTTGGGTCTGGTTCTTGGTAATTATAGGATTAGTTATTTTATTATTTATAATAATGATAATTTTTATAATAGCAATGATTTATGCAAGCGGCGCAGGAATAATGTAAAAAATTTCTAAAAAAATGAAAAAAGGGGGAAAAAATTTCCCTCTTTTATTAAGAATTAAAATTTAACTCCAAACCTCAATTCCAAGATCAGACATTTCTTTTGAAGCTGCCATTGTATCATGTTCTATAGCCTTACCAAGAACATAAGGACTCTTAACGCCAGTCATAATTGTAATAACACGGACTTTACCTACAAAATCTTTTGAAATTCTTGCACCAATTATGACCTGTGCATCAGGACTTAGGTTCTCGCTAACAACTCTTCCAATTAAATCAAACTCTTCAAGTTTTAAGTCTGGTCCACAAGTAATGTGTATTAAAGCGCCAGTAGCACCTTGATAATCCACGTCAAGTAGAGGATGTGTAAGTGCTTGTTTGACTGCCTCATTAACACGATCCTGTGTATCAGCCTCACCAATACCAATAACTGCAACTCCTCCGTCCTTCATAATTGAAGAAACATCAGCATAATCTAAGTTAATTAAACTAGGCAGAGTAATAGTCTCGACTATTCCTTTAACCATAGTACTTACTAACTCATTAGCTACAGCAAAAGCTTGTTCAATTGGCAACTGACCTGCAATATCCACAAGTCTATTATTATCTAGAACTATACATGTATTTGAAACTTCTCTAAGCTCTTGAAGACCATATTCAGCCTTATCAATTCTAGCTTTTTCAGATTCAAATGGCATTGTACATACTCCAATAACAACAGCTCCAGTCTCTTTAGCAAGTTGAGCAACAACAGGCGCAGCACCAGTTCCGGTTCCACCACCCTGACCAGTTATAACAAAAACCATATCAGCACCACCTACAGCTTTTTTTAAATCAACTAGTGCTTCTTTAGCTGCTTCTCTTCCTCTATTAGGATTTCCTCCACAGCCTAAACCACGTGTTAACTCTTTACCGATTAAGATTTTCTCATCAGCTTTAGTAACACTCAAGTGCAAAGCATCAGTATTTGCTGCGTAAATAGTGGCTCCATTAATTCCTTTGTTAAATAACCATGTTACAGCATTACAACCCATTCCACCAACACCAATAACTTTGATGTTAGCTTTTCCGGCCTTTAACTCATCAAAATTAATGCTATGTGTTTCTGATCTTGAGATTGCCTCTTTTGCAAAATCTAGTACCATTTCTTTTTTTATTTATACCTCCTTACATCTGTATCGCATGCGACACAGCAATCAAGGATTGCCTGTCAGATAGAAGCCCCTATTAAAATTGGCGAAATATTTAAATACTTCACTAAACTTCCATCTATTAATTAGAAAACAAAAGAGGAAAAACATCACCTCTTTAACTTACACTTAATTAATAACATCACATCAAACATCAATAATTGACCGCCATCAATTATTATGATAAATTTAAGTATATCTTATTCTATTTAAAGATTCCTGTATTAAATTATATTAATAATTAATAAAATTCAAGAATTAACTAAGAAAATTACTTAAGGATTCTCTAGAAATATCTCCTTTAGAAACATCAATTCTGTTCTCTCTAAGATTTTTTATCATATAATCTCTAAAATGTTCATCAGACTTTTTAACATCAACTACAACAAGTCCTCTTGGATTAACAGATACTACACCACACAAATACCCTACCTTAACTGCTTTTGAATTAGACTTATTTGCACCATTTCTAAAAACAGCATAAAGTGCTTGATTTGCATCAATTCTTGTAGTGACATACGGTTTTCTATCCTGATAATTCATAGCCTCTCTATAACTCATACACAAATTCAAAACCTTTGATTCAATCAGCTTTCCCATAAAAATTCTTATTAATTTATATTTATAAATATTTAGATAGTCCTTTATTTCCTAGCTCTTTTTCAATTTCCATTCTAAATTTATTATCACAACCATCCGAAATACTTATTTTTGATCCATTAATTTCTACTTTTCCTAAATAAACATCACTCACCTCATTTAGATCTTCTCCTTCACCCACTCTAGGCTCAAAGCACTCAAACCTTGCATCTGGCCTAATTCCCGCCTGAGTCTCTTTAATATCCCAATTATTAATTTTTAAACTGTAGCCAGATCTAGAATTAACATACAACCTAAGCATTGCCTCAATTTCATTTTTTATATTTCTCATAGAAAATTATAGAATTATGTGCTCTTATAAACCTTTAGATTAATCAGAATGAAAAAGTTCATTGCACTCTTTTTCTAATAATCCCAAAAATACAAAAACAGGAGGCATTCCTCCTCTAGCAATCTCATGACAAGTCACTCTATTTACCCTCCAAGATCTATCTGAATCAGCCAAATCTCTACCATACTTTTCCATTGTCTCTCTTCTAGCCCCATAAACAATTCCGGTGAGCTTAGCCATAATTGCAGCACCAATACACATTGGACAAGGTTTATGAGTTGTGTATAAAACAGCCCCTTCTATATGCCGACTCATCACACTATTACAAGCCATTCTAATAGCTCTTATTTCTGCGTGCCCTGTTGGATCATCACTATTAATAATATTGTTCTGGCCCCTTCCAATAATATTCCCATCATAAACTATAACAGCACCAATTGCATAATCCCCATTACCCCTTGCTTTTCTAGCTTCAACTATTGCTTCACACATATATTTAGGATTAACAATATGTGTTTGCATAATTTTCTTTTCATCCATTAATTATTTTTAGAAAAAAAATCTTTTTAAAATCTTATATTGTTTTTTGCAAGCTTCTAATTTTCTTCCAAGTCCTAACTAGGTTATCATTAGCTTTTTTTAATAAAATCTTAAGATAATTTTCATCCAAGAGAATCTTACCTTTTTTTGCAAAAGGAAGCTCTAATTTTTCAGTACTTAATAATTCACAAACAAATCTATTTTTACTTGAGATTATTCCACTTCTCTTAAATCCAGCAAGCTGAGCTTTTTTCAAAAGATGAAGTGCACTATCTAAATCCTTACACGCAACATGTAGAATTGCTGGCTCTTGTTTAAATTTTAAATCTAATTTTGCGTGCTCTTTAGGTAAATACTTCCAAAAATCATTGTAATCTAATTTTTCATGAAAAACAGCCTGAAATACACCAGGACCTTTTTTGTCCCTTTCAACAATCACAACAATTCTTCCAGAACAAGATGAAGTAGTGTAGAAATTCTTTTTCTTATTAATTTTATCACAGAGTGTTTTTATTCTTTTATCCCAACCACCAATACTTGATTTATCTCCCTTACTCAAAATATCTCTCTTCTGCTTCTCAAAATTATCATCAATATCATTTTGCATTTTTAAAAATCAATTCAACATCTTTATAAGAAATATATTTTATATCTAAATCTCTCACTGAATCTTTAGGTAATTCTTCACTAACAAGCTCTTTAATTACATAAACAGTTTTTTTCCTAAACCACTTTGAGTATGCAATTTCAGCTAATCCTCCAACACTATAACCTAAAACAAGCAGTGCGTCTGATTCTTCATTTAGTTTTTCAGGCTGATTTCTCCATGTTCCACAATCAATTGTTTTTCCAATTTCAGTATTAACCCAACTTATTCCAAACTCTTTATCCTGCATCGGAACAATAATATAAACATTTTTTCTTCCCTTTGATTTTCTATAATATCCTACAAAATACTCTGAAACTGACCCTTTATTTGGAGTTAAAACAATATCATGCTTCCACAATATTCCTGCAATACTCTCAATAATTAATTCTGCATCCTTATTTACCTCTTTTAAATTATCTATACTACTAGGCCCAACAATTCCAATTCTCATTTTAATAAATTTTGTTTAAATTTATTTAAATCTTTTTTTCTAATATTTCCTCCTGCAGCAGGAACATGTCCTCCTCCTATAGCGTTTTTTAAACCAGCAATTCCTTTTTTCATTAACTTATTCATATCTTGTTTTTCGTTCTGGTTTCTTGCTGAAATTTTAACCATGTCCTTTTGATTAGGTAAATCTGAAACAAAAACTAAAGAACTGTTAGGCAATCTATCTGAAACCCTATTAATAATTATTGAAGTCACTCTATATTTTGGATTAAGATAATAAAAATATAAATCCTTATCTTTGTAGTATTCGGCTTTAGTTTTAAACAATTTCACATATTTAACAATCTCTTTTTCTACTATTTCAGAAATTTTTTTCATCTCCTCCATATTGTTATCTTTTATTAATTCGTATGCTTTTTTTTCATTTTTATAAAAATAAACTAAGACATTATTATACACCCTTGTTAGTAATCCTATTTCTGTTTCATAAATATTATCTATACTAAAATCAGGATAATATTTTTTTATATAATCTACTTGATCTGGATCTTTAAAACTATACTCTGATATCATTGTTGAGCATACTAGGGAAGTCCATTCACTAACATCTATATAATCTTTAGCCAACTCAAACATTACATAAGCAATACAATCTGCATGCCTTAACTTTAACATATTTTTTGTGTCTTTAATATTAGGATTAACAACATGATGGTCAATCAAAAGCACATCTCTATTTTTTCTTAAATCATCATAAATATCTTTATTTTCATCAAGATTTAAATCTGTTAAAAATACTTTTTTATAATTCTCAATTTTAACTTTATTTACTGCCATTTCTATATCATTACCAGACAAAAATACAAACTCTAAACAATCTATTTTAATTTTTTTACTTCCAAGTATTTTTTCTAAAAAAAATGCATTAGCTAGACCATCTAAATCATTATGAGTTAGAATTGCTACACTATCACTCTCTTTAATAGAATCTACAAACTTTGTAAAATCCTCTTTTTTTCCTATTAGAAATTTCATTTTTTACTTAAATCTCTTTTTAAGAATAGTATCAATTCTTTTAGGACTTCTATACTTTGAATTGTGAATATTATCTTTTATATGGGGTGTGCTACTAAGAAATGTTGCCCCATCAGGATCCCTCTTAATCATATCTTCTCTAACAACACTCATTGCATTTTTTCCAGAGAAAATCTCGCCAATTTCAGTCCCACTAAGAACTCTAGACTCACAAGTCTTACAATTTCCATAACCAATAGCTAAATTAACTTGGCCTAAAATTTCAGGATCAAAAATTTGTTCAATCTTCATAAGAGATCTTCCTTGATCATAATGCGTACTTTTTACTACTCTATAAACTGTAGAA
>CAZPVF010000038.1:0-7747 GCA_964589955.1 Candidatus Woesearchaeota archaeon | reverse complement strand
TTGATTAAAAATAACAATTGCCAAATCAATAATATTAATATTTCCATCAGAGTTTGGATCTGGAGAAGAACAATCAAAACCATTAGTGCATATTTGATCTGTTGGACTCTGAACTGAACTTAAAGGATATTGGGTTGCTTCATAAAGCACATAAAAATCATAACTAGTGGAATCAGTCAAATTCGTAATAACATTCCAATTTGTTGTGCAAGACTGGCCTGCTTTTAAATCATAACAATTTTAATGATTTTTATTCTTGGTGCATAAAAAAAATACTTTAGAAGACATCTTTGGAATAAAAGGAATTTTTTTGTAGTATCAGAGTAGATTTTGACAGTATTTGCCCATATATTGAAAATCAAGAGCTGAACCATACTTAAGAAACCATCATTTTTAGGTGATTAGAAGAGGGAATCATTTTATAGTAAAAAGTTTGTCATCTTTGACATCAAATACATCTAATCTTACCCCTGAATCAAGCCAACCGTGAGCGTAATTAATTGCCGCAAATGAGTTAACTAAATCGCCTTTATCTTGAAAATGTTTGGCGTCGCTAAGATAATTTTCTACCATGTTAATAATTTCGATAGCTTCTTTTTCCTTACCTTTAATTACAGACTTTTTAGCTATTTTAAGGGCTTTAGTTGTTAGTTTGAAGTATTTGTCTACTTTAATTTTAGTAATTTTATCATTCATTTTAAAATTGTCTTGGAGGCATTCCTGTTGTTGGATTCATTCCATGAAGTGGCGGTCTCATTTGAGGTTGCATTTTGTTTATAATAAATTTTGTTCCGACAACACTAGAAATAATTGCTGAGAGAATATATTTTCCTACAACAATTTTAAAAATTCCTTCGTGAAGAGGTATTTTTGAAGCTTGGGAAAATACTCCTAGTAATTCATCAATTTCATCTCTATTTAGGCTTATTTTTGTTTGTCTTGTTCCCATGTTTCCTCTTACTGTAATTAGTTCGTCTGGACCATTACATTCGATTATTCTTACTGCTGGATCTCTTCCTAAGGATTCTAGCTTACCTAAATCAATTTCAATGTTTGTGGGATATGGTTGTAAGTATTGTAAATTTGGAGGAAGTGGGGGGTGGGTTATTGATACTGGCCCACTTGGCCCTCTTCTTTGTGGTAGTCTTTGTTGTGGAGGCAACATTGGTGGTTGCACTACTGATTTAGTGGGCAATTTTGGCATTTCTCTAAATAATTTTGGAGCAGGTCCAATGAGCTCTTCATCATGTTTTGGTCTAGGAAATTGATGTAGAACACTTAAGTAAAATGGGTCTTTTGGTCTTGTTTTCTTTTTTGTTTTTTCAATTTTGTCCTTTTTTTTAATTAATTCAGTTCCTTTCTTTTTTATTGTGTGATCTAGCTTATGAAAGTCTTCTGTTGAATGTTTTATTAGTTCTTTTGTAAAAATTAGCATGAAGTAGTTTCTGAAATTTTCACTTGTAGCTGCTAATTTTCCTCTAGAAGTTACAATAGATGTTTGTTCTACCATTTTATCTTGGTGGTGATTCTAGTTCAAGATCTTCTGGATTTGGAATATCAGATAAATCATCATTTGGATTCAAAGGAGGAGTATCGCTTATGTCCTCGTATTCTGGTTCTATTGCTGTTGGTATTGGCAAATCATTAGGTATTTTTTGTGGTGGTGGGGACATTATTGAAGGAGTTCCTTTTTGTGTTTGTAGGGGTTTTAGTGATCTTGGAGATGATAATTCTGCTGGAGACGGAAAACTCATTGGTGGTTGTTGAAAAGGAGGTGGTGATGGGGCTAGTTCTCTAGTAAGTGGACTTTTTGGAACTGATTGAGGGAGCATTGGCATTACTCCTGGAGAAGGTATTCCTGGAACATTAATGTTTTGTTGTCCTGGTGTTGGAGGATGAGGAAATTGATCATGAGGTATTCTTTCATGCATTAGACTTAGGCCTCTAGCTAAAACTTTATTTTGATCAAGAAGTACATTTAATTTTTCTAAAGTTTCTTTGTTGTCTTTTTCAATTTCGAATTCTCTATCAGCAAGAGACTTAGCTGAAATTTCAAATAAGTCCAGAAGTTTTGTTAGTTGAGTAGTTAGTCCTTCCATTTTTGTTGAAAGATTAGTTAAAATTCTTTGCAAGGCAACAAAGTTTTCAAGCATTAATTTATTCATTCCGGTATTTTGTGGGGCTTGTTGTTGTGGAGCAGGCATATTGATTGTTACAGGAGTAGTTTTTGTAGTTCTTCTTACAGTTCTTTTTTTAGTAGATCTTTTCTTAGTAGCTTTTCTTTTAGTGGATTTTTTTATAGAAGGCTTTTTTTTAGATGTAGTCCTCTTTTTTTTCTTGGTTGTAGCCATGTTTTATTGAGGAATTTTATATTTATAAGATTTCCTATAGTTGTTTAGAATTATCTCCCAAAATTAAAGGTAATAGTCATGTATTCTTTTTCTTTTCCCTGATTGTTTTCTACAGTATATCCTACATTGCAAATTCTGTTTCTGGTTTTAGCTGTGGTTATTTTTGGTGCAACCATACCTTCTATTAGTGGTCTAACTTTTATTAGTGTGTATTTTTTTCCTTCTGTTAATTGAAATTGTACATCATTACTTGCTGTTACAACATCTCCTGGTTTTAGACTTAGTGCTTGTTTTATTAGTTCGTTGTTTGTATCAATGGTTTTTTTGTCATAAAAGAAGTATTTTTTTATGATTTTTAAGTATTTAGTTTTTTTTAGAAAATATCTACTTCTGTATTCTTTTTTTCTTCAGCCTTTTCTGGTTTTTCAGCCGGTTTAACATGTTGGGCTTTTTCATCTAGGTTTTCTTCAGCAGTAGCTACTTTTTCAGGAACACCACTTTCTTTAATGCCTTTTACAATTTCAGATTTTGTTTCAGGAGGAGTATTTGTGGTTTCAATTTTTGGTTCAATTTTTTCTTCGGGCTGATACTTTCTGGGTTCTTCATCTGTTCCTGCAATCATTTGTTTTTCAATATCTGAAACAAGTTCAGCAATTTCAGCTGCTTTATCTGCATTAACACTAATACTATCAATTCCTTGTTTAACTAGATATTCTGCCATCTCTTTTTTACTTCCTGCTTGACCACATATACTAGTTTCAACATTATATCTTTTGCACACTCTTATTACATAACCCATTTGGTATAATATTGCTGGATGCATTTCATTATATAAGTATTGAACCTCTTCATTTCCTCTGTCAATTGCTAACATATACTGAGTTAGATCATTTGTTCCAAAAGATATGAATTTAATTCCTTCTTCACATAGATCTTTAATTAGTTGTACTGCTGCAGGAGTCTCAATCATTATTCCTACATCTACTTTATCTGCACCAATTTCGTTTAGAATTTTTTTAACACCTTGCAACTCTTCAACCATTATTAGTTGCGGCATAAGAATTCCTATTTTTTTATTATCCTCATTTGCTACTCTATTTAGGGCGTTTAGTTCAGCTTTTAGTATTTCAGGTTTTTTAAGGCTGTATCTAATTCCGTGAAAACCTAGCATAGGATTTGATTCTAATTCTTGGGGTGCTCCTTCAAGATTTCTATATTCATCAGTCCTAATATCTGAAGTTCTAACCCACATCTCATCAAAATACTCTGCAATTCCTTTAATTCCATTATAGATTACTTCTTCGTAGTCTTTTATTTTACTTTGTTTTAGAAAAAATTCTGGATGTTTACCTGATTCAGCAATTATTCCTTCAATTCTTGTTAGGCCTACTTTATTTAGACCAGTTTTTGCTGCACGAGCAGCAAAACTTGGAAGATCGACTATTACTTTTATTTTTGTTTTGGTTTGTGCTGTTACCTCTTTTACTTCTTTTTGTTTGCCTTCAGCTACTTTTCCTTTATAGACTTTTCCAGAGTATCCATCGACTGTTATTGTTTCACCCTCTTTAAGTTTAGTTGTAGCATCTTCTGTACCCACAATTGCTGGAATTCCCATTTCTCTAGATACAATTGCAGCATGGGCTGTCATTCCACCTTCATTAGTTACAATTCCTGCTGATTTTTGCATTGCTACAACCATATCTGGATTTGTCATAGTTGTTACTAGAATATCTCCGGCTTGAATTTTTGATAGATCTTTCATTTCATGAATAATCTTTATTTTTCCTACTGCTATACCTGGTGAAGCTGCAAGACCTTGAACAATTACCTCTCCAGATAGTTCTTTAATTTCTTCATCTTTTCTTTCTGCCATTGTTGTAATTGGTCTAGTTTGAACAATGTAGATATCTTCATTTTCAATTGCAAATTCAATGTCTTGAGGAACTTCATAATGCTCTTCTAGTTGTTTAGCAAATCCGGCAAGTTTTTTTACTTCGTGATTTTTTAGTACTTGAGCTTTTGATCTTTCTTCTCGTAGTTTTATTACTGCTCTACTTCCTCCAGAATCTCTACTTATTGCAATTTTTTTATTTGATATTTTTTTATCTAAGATTTCTAGTTCTTGGGATACAATATATGAATCTGGTGTGATTTTTCCTGAGACTATTCCTTCTCCTAGTCCCCAGACAGCCTCGATTATTATATGGTCTTTTTTATAAGCTGGATCACGAGAAAACATAACACCTGATTTATCTGAATTCACCATTTTTTGAACTACTACAGCTAATGAGACTTTGTTGTGTTCAAATCCTTTTTTGTTCCTATAGTATGTTGCTCTTGACGTGAAGAGTGATGCAAAGCATTTTTTTACGTGCTCAAGTAGTTGTCTATTCCCTTTAACATTTAAGTATGAATCTTGTTGGCCTGCAAAGCTAGCATCAGCCAAGTCCTCAGCTGTTGCAGAAGATCTTACTGCAACAAACACTGGTTCTTGCGCATTTTTTAGTATGTCATGGGCCATTCCTGATTTAACTGTATTATGGTCAGTTCCAAGTGTATCATAACTTTCAATAATTTCGTTTTCCATTTCCTTAGGCATTTTAGCACTTTTTATTAGCTCTCTAATTCTGTGTGTTGCGTTATCAAGCGCAGTAGTATCTTCATAATCAAGTCCATCAAGAAGTCTGTGAATTTGATCACTAATTTTAGCTTTTTTTATAAAGTAGTTGTAAGCTTGAGCAGTTACTACAAAGCCTGGTGGCACTGGAACTTTTAGATTAAATATTTCACCTAAGTTTGCACCTTTTCCCCCAGCAACAGGACCAGAATCTTTATTTAGTTCTGAGAACCATTTAACAAAATCTACTTTGTCCTCTTTTTCTACCATGATTTAGTATTGTTCAAATTAGTTAATAAAGTTTATTGTTGTAGGAAAATATGCTCTTCTCTAATCACCTAAAAATGATGGTTTCTTAAGTATGGTTCAGCTCTTGATTTTCAATATATGGGCAAATACTGTCAAAATCTACTTCTCTTTTTCAATAGGAAGCGGTTCAACACTAATAATATCTAAACTTCTTCCATTAAACTTAACTCTTTGACCTATCTTCTTACCTTTTAATGCCATTGCAATAGGAGCATTATATCTTGCTCCATAAATTGTATCACCATCTTCAAGATCTTCTCCATACCCTCTAATCATTATTGTTTCTTCTACTCCATTACTATCTAAAACCACTTTTGTTCCATATCCTACAACAACAACTTTACCAGGATAATCTACTATCTCGGCATTATTTAACATATTTCTACATTCTTTAAGTCGAATAGCAAAAACAAACAGATCATTATCTGCATTATTATCCACCCTTGAACCAAGAGAGTCATTATCTCCAAAAGTTTTATCTCTTGGAGCTGAGGCTATTTCCTTTGCTCTCTGTTGCGCTCCATATGCGATTCTCTGAAGAGCTTCAAATCCGTTTTTTGTCATTAAATATTTTTCTGCCATTTTTAAGCATAAGTCAATAAAAAAATTAGCTTATAAATTTTTCTAATATTTTTAAGAATCAATTATTATAAAGGACCACCTGATGAACTTGAACCAGCATTTTTTCTCATACATGTAGAACTCTCACCATCAACATATAAACCATCACAACAAGATAAATCACTACCTACAACATACTCTCCTTCACCCAAACATTCTTTTTTTTCACTTACAAAAATAGAAACTAAAACAACTACTAAAAGAATTAATATTAAAATTATTAACCAGTAAGGAAAACTCTTTTTCTTCTCTTTTTTCATAAATTAAAATATAATCTACAATTTATATAATTTTTTATAACAAATTTGTTACTAATTTCTGTTTTGAAGAAGCACTTTTTAAATAACTATTAATTTCAGCTAATTCTTTATCATTATAAGATATAGACTTATCTAAAATATTATAACAAATTCCTTGTTGTTCTACTGGTGCAGGACCATCCTTATATAAATAATTAATTAAGTAAACTATATCTAAAAGATTTATTGCACTCCCAAAATCTCCATCAACATCTGCACAAGCAATAACAGGAGCACATTCTGGAGATGGTCCATCTCTATAAATATAATTAATTAAATAAACAATATCTAAAATGCTTACAGTAAAATCTGCGTTTACATCCCCACAGACATACTGTGCAACCCCACCAACAGTAATTGTAATTGTCTCACTATCCCAAAACTCACCATCTGTCACATTAAATGTAGCAGTATAATTTCCAGAATCATTAAACGCCGGAGTCCACTCAAAAACTCCTGTGATTGTATTAAATATTCCAAATTGAGCATCTGTATAAAAAACAGTGTGTCATTATCTACATCTATTGCGTCAACATCAATTACTAATGTATCTCCTTCATTAACAAATCTATTTCCAATAGGAACTAATTCAGGTGCTAAATTAGATTCAACAACATCCAATATTTCTAAATATTCATTATTAGAATCATTCTGCTCAATTTTTAATAACTCTTCATCTACAATTATCTTAACATAATAATTACCATATCCAGTTAAGCTATAGTAACTTACAACATCTACGTAATTAAACTTATTAATATCTCTAAATTCTTCATCTATTAATTCATCATTCACACAAATTCTTATAGGAACTTGTTTCATATTAACATCTCCATTATTATCAACTCGTGATGTAATTGTAATTGACTCAAACTCAGTTGGATTATCATTTGAAAAAATTATATCAGTTGGCTCAATATCACCAAACCAGTCAAAATCTCCGTATGGCATAGGAATATCTGAAGCACTATGTAAAATATTTCTTGCACCATACCCATATCCGTCTGTTTCCTCGCCTTCATAATAATTAAACACAGGATTTGTCTCTGTTAACCAGTCAATATGTCCCATTGCCTTACCAAACACATTTAGTACAAATGCATCAGTGTAGTATATATAAGGCGGACCTAAACTAAAAGTCCTATCTAAACTTTCCTTATTATTATTCATTAACCTATAAAACTCATCCCAACTCATTCCCTTTTCATAAACCATTTTTGAGAACATGTGTCCAGTGATATCATAACCATGAGATCTCTGAAGTTCTCTATTATAAACAGTTGCATCATGATAATCATTAGCTACATAAGGGTCCCACTGATAACCTGCAAACCCATTATACAAATAAGTATCAGCAGTTTCTTGATTAATATCGGGTATTGTATTACTAGGCACTGTCTCAGTTAATACATTATACATATAATATTCTGCCCATCCTTCAGCAAGCCAGCTTCTAGTATAAATAGGGTAAGGCATAGTTGAATGCATTGCTTCATGTAGTACAGTATTCATATATGGCCACCAATCTCCAAGCTCACCAGAATTATTAT
>CAZPVF010000037.1:0-8021 GCA_964589955.1 Candidatus Woesearchaeota archaeon | reverse complement strand
CAGACACAATTCATCTGCTAACTAAAGCAATCAGATTTCTTGCGGAAGCTTTAAAAAAATTGTAATGAGACAAAACTTGATTTTCCTCTTTTTTACTCATTAATATAATAGATTATTTTAATATAAAAACTATTTCTTTTTCTTAGACTTAACTTTCTTTTTTACTACCTTCTTTTTTTTAACTTTGCCTTTAGCTTTACTAGGATCTTCTACCCATCTAACTTTTCTTCTGCCCATTAACATATTTTTTCTGCATTTTGATGAGCATAAATGTTTTATTGTGCCATCCTTTTGTACAAGTGTCATTCCATGAGGAACATCATACTCTTTACCACAATACGAACATTTTGTCATTTTCTTTGTTTATTTTTTAAATTAATACTTGTGTTGGATCTGGAGATATAAGCACAGGATATTGTGTTTGTCCATTTCCATTAGTAGGTTTTAATTGTGTAGCTCTATAATTAGTATTTCTGCTAAAATACGTCTTTACTTCGCTTGATCTTTGATCAACCCCACAAATAATCTTAACAGTAGAATGTTCTCCTCCCCTTTTAGAAAATGCTTTTTTCACTGCTCTAACGTTTTCTTTATTAGTTGTATCTTCAATTTCTTTCATTTTATTTTTCCCTCTTATTATAAATTGATAAATAATTTGGTTCATTTAGTATAACTCCATTATTTCCAACTGTTCTTAAACCAAGCCTAACATCATAATTTTTTCCAAAAACATTTTTTGCATAATTAATAATTTCGTCACACTCACTTGCAGGAATTCTAAATGCAGCAAGAATTCTTTTAGATTTCATAAGTCCATGTAAAAATCCACTAAAAAAGCTTGATTTAATATCTTCTAATTTTATTACTGCCATTTTATTTATGTATACGCTCCCTTTATGCGAAGTAACTGTGTTGACGAGCATCCAACTTTGTTGGTCATTTAAGTATACGCTCCCTTTGTTACTTTTGATTTTATTCTTCTCGCCTCTATTTCTGTCTCTCTTAACATTAGTGTATCTCCAACTCTAATTGGTCCTTTTACATTTCTTCTCATTGATCTTCCTTTGTCTCTACCGTCTTGTACTAAACACTTAACTTGAGTAATCTCTCCTCTAAAACCAGTTCTACCAATTAATTCCTGAACTACAGCTGGAACTGTTACACCTAAAATTTTGTCTGAACCTTTACTTCCGCCTTTTTTTGATTGTTGCTTTTTCTGTGACTTGAGTGCTTTTTGTGTTTTTGCCATAGTAATTTAGATAAAATAAAATTTATTTAAGTAAATCAATATCTTTTTGTGCTTCACCAACATTAATAACAGCAACTGAACTAGTAGCAACTCCAAGACCAGCTGCAATTCCAAGTTTTTGTTTATTATCTGCTTCAACACACTTGATCTTTTTTTCTTTGCACAAAACAGGAATATGTGCAACAATCTCTTTTGGATCAACATCTGCAGCATAAACTACTAACTTAGCAGTCCCTCTCTCAATAGCTTTAGTTACTTCATTAGTTCCTTTTTCTATTTTTCCAGTTTTCTTTATTTTATCAACAACTTGATATATGTCAACCATTGTTCATTAAGGTATGATTTAATTTTCTTTAGAACAAATCCCTCCTGAATTCAGGTGAACTCGTTCATCGGATAGTAAAAGAATAAATTATTGGTTTATAAAGCTTTTCATAAAAAATAATACTAGATAAATCCTTTTATACTTTCCAATATAACTAAATTCACAATGTGTTATGCTATTCCAGGTAAAGTTATTGAGTTAAAAGACAAAATCGCAGTCCTTGACTATTACGGAGAACACAGAAATGTCTTAAACGAAGTGCCTGATGTTAAAATAGGAGACTATGTTTATGCTCAAGGTGGAATTCTACTTGATATAATTGAGCCTAAGCAAGCTAAAGAAACACTAGAATTTTGGCAAGATAAATTTAAAGAATTAAAACAAACTGACAAAAGGTTATCAAAAGTTGAAAATATTAATAAGTCTAAAGCATCAGACAATCTTTTAGAAATTTTACAAAAAGTTAATCATAATAAAGAATTATCAAAAGACGACTTAATGTACTTAATTAATATTACTAATCCTAATGAACTAAAACTTCTTTATGAATTTACAAATAATGTTAGACAAAAAGTTCATGATAATGCATGTTGTGTTCACGGAATAATTGAATTTTCAAACTATTGCAAAAATGACTGCCACTATTGTGGCATAAGAAAATCAAATACTATTGAAAGATATAGGATGACAAAAGAAAGAATTATAGAAATCTCAAAACACGCAGTTAAAGAGCTAGGTTTTAAAGCACTAGTCCTTCAATCAGGTGAAGACCCTTATTATACTCAAGACATGTTAGTTGAAATTGTTAAAGAGTTAAGAAAATTAGGAATTTTAATTTTTATTAGTATTGGTATTAGAGACAAAGTTACTTATGATAGATTATATGAAGCAGGAGCAAGAGCAATATTACTTAGATTTGAAACATCTAATAAAAATATTTTTAATAAATTAAGGCCAGATACAGATTTTGATAAAAGACTTGATCTAATAAAATATTTAAAAAATAAAGGCTATCTAGTTGCAACAGGATTTTTAGTAGGTCTGCCAGGAGAAACTAATGAAGATATTATTAATAACATTTTTTTAACTAAAGAATTAGGTGCAGAAATGTACTCTTTTGGTCCACTAATTCCTTGCATTAACACTCCTTTAGAAAATACACCACTCACTGATATAAATACAATGCTAAAAGTTATTGCAATTTCTCGTCTTGTAGATAAAAATGCTAAAATATTAGTTACAACTGCACTTGAAACCCTAGATCCTATTGCAGGAAAAAAAGGATTACTAAGTGGAGCAAATACATTAATGATAAATGTTACGCCAAAACAATTTAGGGACGCTTACACTCTTTATCCAGGAAGACCTGATAAAGACAAAAACATACAAAACAATATAAAAGAAACTATGAATCTACTATATAATATAGGAAGAGCACCCACTGATTTAGGAATTTAAAATGAAAAAAGAGGAACAAAATGTTAAATATGTTATTAATGAAGAAAAAATTAATCTAATCCTAGATAAAACTAAAAATCCTAATGAAGCAGTTATTGATCTAATTCTAAAGCGCGCACTTGAAATAAAAGGATTAAGTCTTGAAGAAGCAGGATACTTAATTAATGTTAAAGACCCACTAGTCTTAAATAAAATATTTAAAGCTGCAGGAAAAATCAAAGATGAAATCTATGGTGAAAGACTAGTTTTTTTTGCTCCACTTTATTTATCCAATTACTGTGTTAATAACTGTTCATACTGTGGATTTAGATGCAGCAATCCTAAATTAAGAAAAAAACTAACTCAAGATGAAATTAGAAAACAAACTATTGCATTAATATCAATGGGGCACAAAAGACTCTTAATTGAAGCTGGAGAACATCCTGAATACTCGCACATTGACTATATTATTGATTCACTTAAAACAATTTATAGTGTTAATATAAAAGGAAATAATATTAGAAGAGTAAATATAAATATTGCACCAACTAGTGTTGAAAACTATAAAAAACTAAAAGAGGTTGGAATAGGTACCTATCAACTTTTTCAAGAAACTTATCACAAAAAAACATACGAGACTGTTCATAAAGGTCCTAAAGATAATTATGAGCGCCAATTATTTGCTCATAACAAAGCATTTGAGGCTGGAATTGACGATGTAGGAATAGGTATTTTGTTTGGTCTTTATGATTATAGATTTGAAGTTCTGGGTCTTATTTCACATGCACAATATTTAGAAAAAAAATTTGGTGTAGGCCCACATACAATTTCAGTCCCACGTTTTCAAAAAGCCAAAGGAGTTGAATATATCCCAAATTATCCAGTTAGTGAAGATGAATTACTAAAAATTATTGCTGTATTGAGACTTGCTGTTCCTTATACCGGAATGATTCTTTCAACTAGAGAATCTCCATCTACAAGAGCCAAAGCATTTAAAATTGGAATTAGCCAAACTTCAGCAGGATCAAGAACCTCACCAGGAGGATACTTAAAAAATCACTCACTTGATCAATTTACACTTAATGACCACAGACCACTAAATGAAGTAATTAAAAGTATTTTAGAACAAGATCTTTTACCAAGTTTTTGTACAGCTTGTTATAGAAAAGGGAGAACAGGTGAGGACTTTATGAAAATAGCAAAGCCAGGCGACATACATTTACTATGTAGACCAAACGCGCTTCTAACATTTAAAGAGTATCTAGAAGATTTTGCTCCAGATGAAATAAAAACACTTGCAAACAAAGTTTTAATGAAATACTTAAAAGAAATTCCTGATGAAGAAATAAAAAACCAAACTATTAATAGATTAAAAAAAATTGAAGCTGGTGAGCGAGATCTATATTTCTAAAAAACAGTATAAAATCCTATATTTCTAAATCCTAATAATAATTTCAATAACATCTAAGAAATTTATCTGTCCATCTTGATTAATATCTAAATGACTATATCCTTGCGAGCCAGGATCTCGACCTTGCCAATAAACAGTTACTGCTAAATCAATTACATTGATATTTCCATCATTATTTACATCTGAACTATCAGTCTGTGGTTCACCTACTTCTTCATTTCCTTGCCTATCTACTGAAGTAACTAAATAATAACCTGCTTCATCAGTTCTTGCTTGCCAATCAACATACCTTGAATTTCCTTTTGGTATGCTCGCAATTCTTCTTTCTTGAATTGGCTCAGGAACTCCTTCAACACCATAATAGATATTATAATACCATAAATCATCACTGGGTGACTCATCCCAAGTAACTTCATAAACTCCTGATTGTATTTGAGTATATCCTATATTTGCAGGTGCTAATGGTACTGTTGTATCAAAACCAGTTCTTCCTGGACCTTGTTCATCTGTTGCTGAATATACTCCTGCATTATTTACTACTCTAATAACATTTGATAACTCATTACTCTCTAAACCACTCCACTCTTTGCTTGTTACAGCATAATAATAAGGAACACCATTATCTAAAGAAGAATCTATAAAACTTAATGAATCAATAAATCAATAGCTGAAGTTGTTATTTCAACAAAATCTGTTAAACTATTTCTTGATCTATAAACATGATAACCTTTTGTTTCATTGTGAAACTGAGGATAATCCCACTCAATAACTGGTTGCGATGAAGATGTGAGTCTTACATTCTGTGCTAGAAAAGGATATCTTGCAACTGCAATATAAGCATCAGTACTATAATCATCTGGTGCAACCATAGTTGAGTGGTACAAAATTTTTGTAGCATCAGGACTCTGAGAAGGTCTAGGTATCTGGTGATATTCATCTCCTGAACCCCTATAATAGTGTGTAGGTTCTTACAAAAGGAACTGCATTATCTTCAGGACCACTAACATAACCTTTAACAAGTGTTCTAAGTCCATCAACACTAACAGCACCAAAAACAAAATCAGGATCGTTTCCATCCCAAGCAGTATGTCCTCCACTCCAAAGACCAAGACTATTAACATGAGTTTTAGAATTTTCATCAACAACATACCATCCCCCAGGACCTGTACTACAGGAAGTTCTCTGACCATAATATGTTAAATAATCTCCTCCAATAGGCCCATGCAGGATGACTATGATAAGGAATTCCATCTGTACAATAATTATCATACCATAAACTAACTTTAGAAGAATCTCCATCTAACGGAGCTTCAAAAAAAACAGGTTCAGCTGCAACACTTATTGGTCCATAATTAAAAGTATAATTTCCATCAGGACTTCGTCCAAAATAAATATCATGAAAACTATCTTCATTTGAAACACTGTGATCTGGATGTATCACACCAAAAGCAATAGGATAAGAAATAACTTGGTCAGGATCCCCATAAGGTTTTGTTAGATCAACAAAATAAAACATTGGATCAGTATAATCAGAAGCAAGATCATCATTTACCATAACTATATTTTCTTAAGATGTATATGAATAAATATACTTTATTCTAGTTGGATTTGGAAGATCAGCAACTAATTCATAGTTTCCTAAATTTGGCATATTAAGCCTGTAAAGCCCACTATTAGCTACAAAATAAGTGTAATCTAGAGTAAATCTATCCCAAACAAAATGTCTAAATCTTGTGCTTTCCATTGAACAACCAGAACATCCAGCAGGATCTAATCTTACAAAATCACTACCATCTGTATCAACAAGTAAAAGTCTTCTTACAGATCCTCCACAACTTAAAGGAGGAATATATCTATTAGAAACCAAACCAATTTTTGACCCATCTGCATTCCAAGCAGGCCTATTATAATATGGTTATGAATTATTGTAAAATTATCCCAGCTACTAGATATTTTCCAAACAGGAGTTCCATAATCAGTATCAGTGTAGTGTAAAACTTCTGGCTGAAGATCATTTCCACTATATAATAAACTTGTTGGTTTAGTTATTCCATAATCTCTTCTTGCAAAAACTTCAGTTAACTTTTATTACTCATTTTTAATTTATAAGATTATATATTTGCCACAACTAATTGCACATCATCCCAATCAATATCTGAATCTCCATCTATATCTAAATGCTCAAAAGGACCAACTGCGCTTCTTCCCTGATTAAATATAACAATTGTAACATCATTAACATCTAATACTAAATCTGAATTTACATCTGGAGAGTGAGGCCCAGATGATTTATTTACTCCTAAATTAGGATTATTACTCTGAATACTTTTTCCACCTGAGACTAATGAAGCTAAAAAGTAATATTCTGGATTTAAATCTAAACCTCCTTCATCATAATAACCAGCTGTCCAATTACTTAAAAAATCCCCAATAACACTACCAATATAATCATCAGGAGCTAGTGGACCAGGATCATACTCATATATACTAAAATTAACTTGCTCACTTCCGCAATTTCCTTTACCCTCAACAGTCATTAAAACATTTTCGCTCTCAATAACACTTGTTGAACCCCAAGAAGCAGTTTTCAAATTGCATGCAGCACTAACTAGACTAACAAGTACCACTACAGCTAACACTACTAATAATGCCTTTCCCCTTTTCATATTATATAATACATACAGCCAAAAACCTTATTTAATAGTTTCTACATTTATTTATTATGAAAAACATACTTATCTTTGGAAACCCCCTAGTAGAACAAGACTCACTAGCAATAAAACTAATTCCAAAATTAAAATCTATTTTTCCCAATATTAATTTTATTCATCTAGATCCCACAGAAAACATAGAAAATTACGGACCAGATTTAACTATTATAGATGTATTTGTAGGCATAAAAAAACCAATAATTCTTAATGACTTAGACAAAATAAAACTACCCAATGTTAACTCAATGCATGATTTTGATCTAGGTTATAACTTAAAACTTCTAAAAAGTGTGGGAAAAATAAATAATGCCACAATCTATGGTCTTCCACATAATATGAAAGAAGATAATGCAATAAAGTGGTTGAAAAAGAATATTTCTCCATCTACAAAAGAATAAACTTTAATATATAGGTCTTTCAAAAGGTGACTTTAAGTTAACAGCTTAGTTTCTTAGTAACATTTAAATAAGGATGTTTTTTTTGTTTGAATATGGAATCAGAAAAAGAAGAATATATAGGAAAAGAATAATTTACATGACTAGTAAAAAACTTTGGATTGGGAAAGAGATTATTGATGGTTTTGACGGACAAACCGTATTGGAGTTTGGTCCTTTAATTTCCGAAATGGTTAAGTCTGGAGATTTATATAAAATTGGAAATAAGTACACTTCTTCTGTAGAAATGAGAGATAGACATAATTCTAAAAAAATCTCTTTCAGAATCAGTTTGAATTTCTTTATTTACTTATGCAATGTGCAGGGCATTCTGAAACAGCTTTATCAACACATTCAGCAGTTGATTTTTCTTGACCTTTTTTTACGCCTGCTTTTCCATCATCTTGCATTTCAAATACATCAGGGCAGACAGATGAACAGTTTCCACAAGCTA
>CAZPVF010000036.1:297-8116 GCA_964589955.1 Candidatus Woesearchaeota archaeon | reverse complement strand
CTTCTTTAGTTTCTCTTCAAAGTCCTCAGTACTTAGAGCTCCTACAAAGCTCTCAATCTGCTTTCCGTTTTTGAATAATATAAAATTAGGAATTGATCTAACATTAAATTTTTGGGCTAGAATTTGATTATCTTCAATATTAACCTTACCAAACTTAATTTTACCTTTGAATTTTTCTGAAAGTTCATCTACTACTGGACCCATCATAACGCAAGGCATACACCACTCTGCAAAAAAATCAATTAAAACTAATCCTTCTTTAATATGCTCATCAAATTCTCCGTTTGTTAATTCTGGAACTGTTGACATTTTACACTCCTAATAGATAATAAGACTTTTTTTCATTTATAAAAGTTTTCATCTGAAACGATTATTTGTATACTCTGGCAAATATGTGTTTAAATATTAATTATGTTTAGTTATTCAACAATAAAAGATGGCAAGAAAAATTCAAGATCTAAATCACACATATGTCCTTTTAAATTATTATGACGGAGAAGTTTTTGTTCTTGATACTGGGGCACTTATTAATGCAGAATCAGAAGCTATGTTTCAGGCGCTTCATTCACGTTCAGTTGGAGGTTTCAAAAAGCATTTAGCTATTATGGCTAAAAAAGGACCAGCAAATTTTATGCAAGAATTTTATGTTGGCTACGGACATCATTCAATTGGAGATTGTGGAGACACAACAATTTTTGTAGAAGGAGTCTCTATGCTTGCAGTAAAAGCTGTCCAAGACAATATGTTATTTAGAGGACAAGAATCTTCAACAAGATATATTGATTTTTCAAAGCAAAAGTTTATTGATCCTTCAAGATCACAAAAAGGACAGGATCTTTTAGAAATGCAAAGAGAACTATACATTGTTGCCCAAAAACCAACTAGGGAGGCTTTAAGAAAAAAACATCCGAGAAGAAAAGAAGAGGAACAAGAAACTTATGAAAAAGCTATAAGAGCTAGAGCATTTGATATAACAAGAAGCCTTCTTCCTGCTGGAGCCTCAACAAATTTTGCATGGCATACTGATTTAAGACAAGCTGCAGACAAATTGCTTTTTTTAAGACATCATCCACTGCCAGAAGTTAGAGATATAGCTTATGGAATTCTAGGTGCCCTTAAAAAACACCATCCAAACTCTTTTGGACATGAATTAAATCCTGCAACTGAAGCATATCAAGAATTAATTGCCCAAGATTATTATTTTCATAATTCAGACTCTCCGATTACACCAGTAGTTGATACAAGTAAAATTGATTTAGAACTATTAACAAAACACGAAAGATTATTTAAAAAAAGACCTGAAAAAACAGGCCTGCCTAAATATTTAGGTACTTTAGGAACAGTGAGAGTAGATTATCAAATAGATTTTGGGTCTTTTAGAGATATTCAGAGACACAGGGCAGTAACACAGAGAATGCCTCTCCTTACAACAGAACTAGGTTTCAATAAGTGGTATACAGATAATCTTCCATTTAACATAAAAAGGAAAATACCTTCACATTTAAGAAAAATTGAAAAAGGAATTTTAGAATTAGATCTTCCTAAAGAAATGAGACAGTATTTTATTCCAATGGGTTATAATACCTCTAATATGTTTACTGGAGACCTTCCTGCATTTGCTTATTTTATTGAAATAAGAGACTCAAGATTTGTACATCCAACTTTACAAAAAGTTGCACATAGTATTGGAGAACAAATTAAATCTGATTTAAGAATAAGGCTTAATGTAGATACAGAATCAAATAGATTTGATATAAAAAGAGGAGAACAAGATATAGTTGAAAGGAAATGAAGAACTAGGATTTTAATCATTAAAATTAATCATATTGTTCGGTCTATTTATTTTTCTTAATTTAACTCCTGCTTCTTGTAGGAAATTTTGAGCATCTTTATCTGCATACTCTTGATAACTAACAACTTCAACTATTCCAGCATTAACAATCATTTTAGAACAGATCATACATGGGGTGTGAGTAGAATACATGGTTCCTCCTTTAACTGAAATTCCGTGATATCCTCCTTGAATTATTGCGTTTTGTTCTGCATGAATTGCTCTACACACTTCATGTCTCTGTCCAGAAGGAATTTTTAATTCATCTCTTAAACAACCTTTTTCTAAACAATCATCTACTCCTTTTGCAGCACCATTATAACCTGTTGTAACTATCCTTCTATCTTTTACAATTACTGCCCCAACATTGTGTCTTTTACACGTACTTCTCTCAGCAGCTAATGCTGCCATTTTCATAAAATATTCATCCCAACTTGGTCTTGTCATTTTCAATATATGCAAATCTTTTTACAATTTTACCATTAATGTCCTTTTTACTCAAAAAATCATTTATCTCTCTTATCCATACTTGGCCCTTACTGAAGGTAGGAGAATCATAAAGTGCTTTGTATACAACATACTCTTTACTGGGATCTTCACAGTCTCTTGCAATTCCTATTACTTCATATTCTTTACCTTTAAAATGCTTATATTTGCCTAATTTTATCTTCACTCTCTCACCTCAACATTTTCAAAATAATCTTTTACAATTTCTTTTGCATCAAGTAACTCTTTTTCACTTGTGTCTTTTTCAGTTTCAAAAACTTTACTTAAAACTTTTCCACGATTCTTAAATCCTTGCAAAACATGTTTTTTAGGCTTTTTTCCAACAATTTTAATAACCCACTCACCCATTTTTATTAATTCTTCTTTGTTATGAATGTCTCTTAGTATCGTTGTTCTAAATTCATAATCACCAAGTCCTGATATTAATTTTATTGATTCTTCAATTTTTTTAATATCTACTTGTACTCCTGCAATTTTAGAATATTTATCCTTACTTCCCTTAATATCCATAGCAACAAAATCAACTAAATTTTCTTTAATTAATTCTTTTAGTTTTTCAGGAAAAGATCCATTTGTATCAAGTTTTATTGAGTAACCCATTTCTTTTATTCTTCTTAAGAAATCTAAATCTAAGCTTAGTAGTGGCTCACCACCACTAATACAAATTCCATCAAGATATTCTTTTCTTTTATTTAAAAAATCAAAGAACTCTTCCTCATTAATATTTGGTCCAGAGTCTTCAAGAACTAGTTCAGGATTGTGGCAAAAACCACACCTAAAATTACACCCAAATAGAAATAGTGAGCAGGCTATTTTGCCTGGATAGTCTATGAGTGTGGTTTTTTGTAGTCCTTTAATCTTCATTATTTTCTTTACAATCGAATGTCTTTCTATCTTCCCACTCAGCTTTTTTTCCGTCGTTCCACTGCTCAATAGGTCTTAAATATCCAACTATTCTTGAATAGACTTCGCATTTAGTTTTAACCATTCTCACCTCCTGTTGTTTTTTGTTTAATTAACTGGGAATCTTCCTCTAGTGCACACTTGGGACAGTACTCATGCTCACCAGAGAGATATCCGTGAATAGGACAAACAGAAAATGTAGGAGTAATTGTAAAATAAGGCATCTTGAATTTTTCAGCAATTTTTTTCACTAAAATTTTTGCACCATCTTTATTTACTTTTTCTCCCATAAATCCATGAAAAACAGTTCCGCCAGTGTATTGTATCTGCAATTCGTCTTGTAACTCAAGTGCTTCGAATAAGTCTGTTGTATAATTAACTGGAAGTTGTGTTGAATTTGTGTAATATGGGTGAACGTCTCTATCTCTTACTGCTCTTTCATTAGCGACAATAATTCTTCCAAATCTTTTTTTGTCTTTTCTTGCAAATTTATATGCTGTACTTTCTGCTGGGGTTGCTTCTAAATTGAAAATATTACCTGTTTCCTCTTGGAATTCTTCAAGTTTTTCTCTCATAAATTTTAGTACTTTTACTGAAAATTCTTTTCCTCTAGGAGTTGCAATATTTTCTCCTGGCATAAAGTTCATTACTGCTTCATTCATTCCAACTATTCCTATTGTTGAAAAATGGTTTTTCCAATAGCAGTTAAATCTTTTATATACCATTCTCAAATATATTTTTGAGTAAGGATAGAGACCAATTTCTGTAAATTTCTCAATCGCTTTTCTTTTTATTTCCAAGCTTTCTTTAGCTAGTTCCATTAAATCTCCTAATTTTTTTAAAAAATCATCCTCATCTACAGCAGTAAAGCCAATTCTAGGCAAGTTTAATGTAACAACACCTATTGAGCCAGTTTGAGGGTTTGATCCAAATAATCCCCCTCCTCTTTTTCTTAGCTCTTTTTGATCTAGTCTTAATCTACAGCACATACTCCTTGCATCTTCAGGGTTCATATCTGAGTTAATAAAATTAGAAAAATAAGGAATTCCATACTTGGCTGCCATCTCCCAGATTGCATCATATTCAGGATTATCCCAGTCAAAGTCTTTGGTTATATTATATGTGGGGATTGGAAATGTAAATACTCTTCCTTCAGCATCTCCTTTTGACATAACTTCAGCAAATGCTTTATTAAACATGTCCATCTCTTTTTGAAATTCTTTGTATGTCTCTTTTTGCGGTTTTCCCCCAATTATTGCTGGCTCATCTTTCATATATCCTGGAACTTTGAGATCCATTGTAATATTGGTAAAAGGTGTCTGAAATCCTACTCTTGTTGGAACAGCCATATTAAATAAAAAAGATTGTATGTGTTGTTTTATCTGATTATAACTTAGGTTATCATACTTAATAAAAGGAGAAAGAAGTGTATCAAAGTTTGAGAATGCTTGAGCCCCCGCTGTTTCTCCTTGAAGGGTATAGAAAAAATTTACAACTTGGCCAAGTGCCGAGTTAAGATGAGTCGGGGGCGAGCAAGCAACTTTACCTGAAACTCCACCAAAACCTATTGTTAAAAGATCTTGGAGATCCCATCCTACGCAGTACGCTCCAAGAGTTCCTAAGTCGTGAATATGTAAGTCTCCTGATTCGTGTACTTTTCTTATTGCTTCAGGATAAATTCTTCTAATCCAGTAGTTTGAAACAATTTTTGTTGCAATATAATTATTAAGCCCTTGGAGTGAAAAACCCATGTTTGAATTTTCTTTAACCATCCAGTCATTTAGTCCAACATAATCTTCAACCACCTCAATTGTATCAAATAATGCTTTAATATCTCTTAATTCTGCATGGCTTTTTCTGTATAGTATATATGCTTTAGCTGTTTTTGCATGCCCTTCTTCAATTAAAACTTTTTCAACTAAGTCTTGAACCTCTTCAACCCCAGGAATTCCAGATTCCCCGTGTTTTTCTTGAATTTTTTTTACAACTAAATTTCCCAAGTCTGTTGCTTGTTGTTTATTTTCTCCTCCAACAGCTTTTACTGCTTTCCAGATAGCTTCACTGATTTTTTCTTTTTGAAATAGTACAACACTTCCATCACGTTTTCTTATTTTTTTAACCATCTTTACAAACCCTTTATTTCATCTCTGAAGTCTTTAACATCTTGAAAATCTCGGTAAACACTTGCAAATCTAATATATGCCACATTATCTAGTTTTTTTATTTTCTTCATTGCTAACTCCCCAATAACAGAACTCTTAATTTCTTTTTTCCCCTTTTTTCTTAAAGTGTCTTCAATTTCTCTAACCATTTTTGAAATTTTGTCTTTTGAAATAGGTCTTTTTTCAAAAGCTATGTTAATTCCTTTTTCTAACTTTTTAATATCAAAGGCTTCTCTTTTTCCATCTTTTTTTATAATGTAGAGACCGCCTTTTTCTGCCCTCTCATATGTTGTAAATCTTTTTTTACACTTCTTACACTCTCTACGTCTTCTAACACCTTCAGGTGAAGGTCTTTTATTAGTTACTTTCGAGTAAGAGTGTAAACAGTATGGGCAATTCATTTTATATAGAGTGATTAGCAAGTATACAATATATTGTATCTTTACTACCTCTTTATTACAACTAATTGTACAAAGCAAAGAAATTAGAAATAAAAAGTATTTAAATTTTCATAATTATTTTTGAGAAGTGACAAGATTAGGCGTTGCACGAAAAGGGCAGAATATTAACTGGAAATTAAAATCTAACTAACTCACACTTTTTACATACTCTTTTTCTTGCAGGTTCCCCACAAACTTGGCAATAGATTATTTTATTATCAATTTTCTTTATTTTTGGTTTTATTCTTAAAAAATTATCAATAATGTTCTTCTTTTGTAATTTAGTTAAATCCTTAAAATATTTTCTTACCTGAATTCTGTATGAATCAATCGCACATGGGCAAGACTCAAACACCACAGGCAACTTATGTTTTTTTGCATACTTTTTAATATCTTGTTCATAACAAAAAAACAAAGGTTTTATTCTTGTAATAAATTTTTTATTTTTATTATTATCCGTAATTGGACCTGTGTTTGCGCTTAAATGAAGAGCTCCTTTTAAAAAATTCAAAAAAAATGTCTGGGCTTCATCATCTAAATGATGTCCTGTAGCAATTTTATTTGCCTTTAGTTTTCTAGCCTCTTTATTTAATATCCATTTTTTTATTACACCACATATTGCGCAATTCTTTAAGCTCTTTTTTTGTTGAATTGCACTTCTTATAAAACACATTGAGCTTCCGTGCTTTTTTTCGAAATTATAAATAGTTAATTTTATTTTCAATTTCTCACACATTTTTTTAACAGCTTTTTCGCAGTTATTGCTATATTTTCCTAAATTTAAATTAATATGAAAACCTTCTATGTTATATCCTAACTTATGAAGTAGATAAGCTACAACTGTGGAATCTTTTCCTCCACTTAGTGCAACAACTATTTTTTCTTTTTTATTTGCTACTTTGTATTGCTTAATTGTATTAATAACTGTTTTTTCAATCATTATAAAACAAATTTGATATGCTTTTTAAACTATTCTTGCTCTATTATATCATGAAAAAAAGATGGTGGGAATTAATTATTGTTTTAGTAATAATTGGTTTTGTATACTTAACATTAAAAGATATTGACTTTAATGAAGTTTTTTCAATTCTTTCACAAGCTAACTTTTTTTGGCTATTTTTTGCACTCATTTCTTTCTTTCTTGGATTTGTATCTCTTGCTTATAGATACAATTTAATAATAAAACCATTCTTAAAAACAAAAATTATGTTTTTATTAAGTGCTCTATTCTCAGCATCTTTTATTAATGCAATAACTCCTTTTGGAGGAGCAATTGGAGAACCAGTAAAATCCTACATAATTCACAAAAGATATAAGAAAGATTTTAATAAAATTTTCTCATACGTTTTGAGTGACGGATTTTTTAATATGGCTATTCTTTTTGTTCTTGCTTTTCTCTCTATGTTTTTTAGGAATTATAGATTTAAGCCAAATGATAATAGAGATTATAATAATTGTGTCAGTAATTCTCTTAGCAATTTTAGTAATGCTATTTTTAGAGAGATCTCACCACACCCACTTCCATATTTTCAAACATCTTCACTATTTACCCTTTATAAAAAAGAAATTTAAAACTCCTTTAAAATTTGTGAAACACCTGCATTTTAGTACAAAGAAAATTATAAAAAACTTTAAAAAAATAATTCAAACAAAAAGAAATATAATAATAGGTACAATATTTTCTCTTTTAAATTGGATTTTGCATTTTTTTATTGTCTACTTTTTATTTTTATCTTTTGGAGCAGAAGTAAGCATTGTTTCAATCGGCGTCATCTATGTTGTTAGCATTTTATTAGGAAGTCTCTCCCCTCTTCCAGGAGGAATGGGGGTTACTGAATCAACAATGACTATTTTATATGCGGCAATAGGAATAAATCCAGCATTAGCCTTTTTAGTTGCGTTTTTATCAAGAGTTGGTGTAAATCTTTTATCTATTATAATTGGCGGAGCGAGTTTATTTCACTTAAGAGTATTTT
>CAZPVF010000036.1:0-287 GCA_964589955.1 Candidatus Woesearchaeota archaeon | reverse complement strand
ATAAATTAACCAAGGCAGTTAATGTTGGAAAGATTAACTTCAAACAAAATTGAACTTAACGCTGTGTTTATAAACAATTAAATATTGAATTTAACATGACAGAAAAAGATGATAAATTTATTATGATTGATATGAATGATAAACGTTCAAAAAAAATAGCTGAAGCAATGGGCAATCCAACTTGCAAAAAGATTCTTGACTATTTAACTGATAATTCTGAAAAATCTGAAGAAGACATTGCTAAGGCGTTAAGTATGAAGATTAATACTGTTGAATATAATTTAAAG